>JAUSEJ010000128.1 GCA_030650265.1 Dehalococcoidia bacterium
TCGGAAGGTCGATTTGCCATGGAGGGGCCGGGGCCAGAGTATGAGACACTGGCCATGTTTGGCACCATCTGCATGAACGATGATCTGGAGTCCCTCTGTGCCGCCAACGATCTATGCAACCGCTATGGTCTGGATACGATCTCGGCCGGCGCTACAGTGGCCTTTGCCATGGAGGCCTATGAGAGGGGGATACTGACCAGAGCCGACACGGGGGGAGTAGACCTGTCATGGGGTAACGTGGACGGCATACTGGAAATAACGAAACAAATGGGAGAGGCGAGAGGAATAGGTAAACTTCTGGGCAAGGGAGTAAAGAGGGCGTCGGAAGAGCTCGGACAGGGAAGCGAAGCCTTTGCGGTTCACGTAAAAGGGATGGAGGTCCCTGCCCACGATCCCAGAGCCTACTTCAGTATGGCGATCAACTACGCCACCGGACCGCGTGGCGCCTGCCATCTCCACGGCATGCCGATGCTGTACGAGCAGGGCGTGATATTTCCGGAGGCCGGCATCTTCCAGCGTCAGGGTCGGTTCGATCGAAAAGGCAAGGGTTTAGCCGCCAAAGTCGCGCAAGATCTGGCGACGCTTCTTAATTCCCTGGTTATCTGCACCTTTGCCGGAACGACAAGGCAACCGGGCCAGATGGCTGCTTCCCTGGAGCTCGCTACCGGTATTCCCTATACCGGCGCCGAGGTCTTCCAGGCCGGTGAGCGTATCGTCAACCTCCAAAGGATGTTTAGCCTGCGTTGCGGACTCGACCCGGCCGAGGACAAATTACCGCCAAGACTGATGGAGCCAACTGACGAAGGCGGGCATGCCGGCAAGGTGCCTTATCTGGCGGACGGAATCCGGGAATACTATCAGGTTCGGGGATGGACTGAAGATGGAAGGCCATCGCCCGAGAAACTGCACGAACTCGGGCTGGATTTTGCCCTAAACATTTAGAGCCACAGAAGGAGGTTTCCAACCGGATGGTTGAGGTCGTAGTCGTAAGTGGAGCTAGAACAGCAATTGGCACTTATGGGGGAGCATTTCGCGATGTAACCGCTTCTACTCTGGGTGCGGTAGCCATCAAGGCGGCGCTCGAGAGAGCAGGCGTCGCGCCGAATATGGTGGAAGAGGTAGTGATGGGCTGCGTCGGGCAGGTAGGGGAAGACGCCTATGTTGCTCGAACGAGTGCGATGGGAGCAGGTATCCCTTTGGAGGTTCCCGCCTACACCGTCAACCGGCTTTGCGGTTCGGGGCTGCAGGCGATTGGCTCGGCGGCGCAACAGATCATGTGCGGTAGCGCCGATATAGTAGTGGCCGGTGGCGTTGAAGTTATGAGCCGCTGGTTATATTTTGTGAGAGGCGCTCGCTGGGGTTTGCGTATGGGCAGTGGCGTCTTTGAGGACGCGCTGGTCTCTACTCTGAATTGTCCCTTCAACTACTATCACATGGGCGTGACCGCCGAGAATCTGAGCGATTCCTACGGCATTACGCGTGAGGATCAGGACCAATATGCTCTCGAAAGCCATCAGAAGGCGGTGGCCGCCATCAAGTCCGGTCGCTTCAAGGAGCAGATCGTGCCGGTAACCGTGCCCCAGGGAAAGGCCGAGCCGAAAGTCGTCGACACGGACGAACATCCCAGGGCCGATACCAATAGGGAGAAACTGGCAAAGCTGGGCCCGGCGTTCAAGAAGGGTGGCACGGTGACCGCAGGCAACGCCTCGGGACTCAACGATGCGGCGGCTGCGGTGGTCTTGATGTCCGCCGCCAAGGCCAGGGAACTGGGTATCGAGCCCAAGCTGCGCTTTGTGTGCCAGGCGGCGGGAGTAGAGCCCTCGATGATGGGCATCGGGCCCGCATTTTCCACGCCCAAGGCCTTGAAACAAGCCGGCCTCCGTCTCGATCAAATGGACCTTATCGAGGCTAATGAAGCCTTTGCCGCCCAGGCGCTGGCAGCAGGACGTTTACTCGGCCTGGATTGGACCAAGACCAATCCCAATGGTGGCGGCGTGGGTCTCGGGCACCCTGTCGGCGCCACAGGGGCCATACTGACCGTAAAGCTGATGTACGAGATGGCCAGGGTAGGTGGCAAATACGGACTGGCAACCCTTTGTATCGGCGGCGGACAGGGCATAACCGCGATCTTTGAGAACCTGCAATAAGATGGGGGACAGGGGTCAGGGGACAGGGGCGAGGGGACTGACCCCCGTCCCCTGTCCCCTGACCCCCACACGTCGTGCGCCTCAGGGTTGGCCATCTTGGCATACTGGGGCACCATGCTGGCTGTCAGCAACTCGATCTCGCTCTGGGCGAGTCGGCGACGGTCGGCGATGTTCTGAGAGAGATCGGCGCTCGGTTTGGCGATCGGTTTCCAGACGAAGTCTGGGATCGGCGCCAGGGTAGGTTCGCGTCTTGCATCTCCGCCTTTGTGGACATGAAGGACGTCGAGGACTACGATGCTCCTCTTGGCGACGGCAGTGAGGTGCTGTTCGTCACCATGATTGCGGGAGGATAGGCTTTTGAAGACAGTTCTACTCACGGGCGGCGCCGGGAGCGTCGGGCGCGACCTTGCCTTGCTGCATCTCCAGCAAGGAGATAGGGTCAGGATCTTCGATCTACCGCATCTCGACTTCAGCTTTGCCGACGGGTGGTCGAATGCCGAGGTGATCAAAGGTGATATTGCCGATTCCCCGGCTGTGCGAGCGGCGGTGAAAGGTGTAGATGCCGTCGTCCATCTAGCCGCCCTCCTTCCTCCTGCGAGCGAGAGAAGTCGGGATAGGACGCAGGCGGTCAACGTCGGTGGCACGGCGGTTTTGGTCGATGCCATCTTGCGAGAGTCGCCGGGCACCCGCCTTGTCCACAGTTCGTCCGTGTCCACGTATGGCAATACGACAAGGAGTACGCCACCTGTCGAGGTCGGCCATCCGCAGTCCGCCCTCGACCTCTACGCCGAAAGCAAGATTGATGGTGAGAAGCTGATCATATCTTCTGCCGTTAGGTACACTATTCTAAGGATCTCCGGTATCGCCATTCCTGCCTTTCTCGAGCCGCCATCGCCCTGGCCCTTTAAGCGGGAGCAGCGCATGGAATTCGTGAACCGCCAGGACGTAGTGCAGAGCCTTTTCGCCGCCAGCCATCGCAGTGATATCGCCAACAAGATCTTGAATATCGCCGGAGGATCGAGTTGGCAGATGCTAGGCCAGGAGTATATTGAGCAGTTCTACAAGGTCATGGACATTCCCGTGGAAGAGGCTCGCTACATGGATGCACCGGGGTGGTTCGATTGGTATGATACGGCAGAGGCGCAAGCCATTCTCGGTTTTCAGGAGACAATCTTCCCCGAGTTTCTCGCTTTGCTAAAAAAAGCGGTTGACGATGCGCTAGGATGATTTCCCGCTAAGCATTCTATTACCGTAGGGGCGGTGGCCCTGTCCCCGCCCCGTCCCGGTGGCTGCCGCAGGGGGACAGCCCCTACAACAGGGGGACAGCCACCGCAATAAGGGGAACGCCTCTGCTTAGAACATCGTTTTCAAACTTCTAGAAGAAGGGTGGTCAAATGGCCGACGGAAAAGAGCAGGTCGAGAAGACTATCGCTCTCTGCAAAGAGATAAGCGAAATGATTCAAGGGTTGTCGGACGTCGCCGCGGATACGTCAGCAACCATGGTGAAAAGGTTGAGCGATATGGTCAATATCCTTGAAAGCATACAAAACAAGGTCTTCTTCAGGACAAAGACCAGTTTGAATTTCACTATTCCGGCGTTGGGCTCCGCTCAGCGGATTA
>JAUSEJ010000134.1 GCA_030650265.1 Dehalococcoidia bacterium
TGGAGGGTGGAGGGTTGAGGGGACGGTTTCCGCTCTCCACCCTCCACCAGCCACCCTCCACCCTCGCTGCTGATTCCAGGGCGCGGACGGTGGTGGTTCCTACGGCGATGACACGCCTGTTCTCAACTCTGGCTCGATTTATCAGGTCTGCCACTTCCTGTCCGAGTTCGCAGAACTCGGAGTGTATGACGTGCGCTTCGGCGTCGTCCTCCTCCACCGGCCGGAAGGTGTCGAGCCCGACGTGCAGGGTGACAAAGCCCAATTGGACGCCCATTATCTTTAGTCTGTCCAGTAGCTCGGGAGTAAAGTGAAGGCCGGCGGTCGGCGCCGCGGCAGAGCCTTTGGGACGGGAGTATACTGTCTGGTACCGCTCGGAACAGAGTAGTGGCGCCTTGATGTAAGGTGGCAGAGGCATGGCGCCCAACTCGTCCAGTGCCGATGGGTCTGAGAAACGAATTACCCGTCCGCCAGCCTCAGTGCGCGCCAGGACCACTGCGGTGACGAGGGTTGAGGGTTGCGGGTTGAGGGTTGCGGGTAGGGGGAGTCCCCTCCACCCTCCACCCTCCACTCTTGGCCCTAAGATCAAGCGGGTTCCCGGTCTGGCGCGCTTGCCGGGCTTGACGAGGGTTTCCCATGTTCCTTCGGCGATCTCTTTGAGGAGTAGAATCTCGAGTCTTCCCCCGGTGTCGGCCCGACGGGCTAGCAGGCGCGCCGGAATGACGCGGCTTTCATTGCAGATTAGCAAATCGCCGACTCTAAGGTAGTCCGTGATATCATCGAAGCGCCGGTGCGCAATAGCTCCTGTCAATCGATCGAGGACCATCAGGCGGGAATGGTCTCTGGGCTCGATCGGGGTCTGGGCGATTAGCTCGCTTGGTAACTGGTACTCGAAATCGCCTGTCCTCATCGCAGCATGCTCCAAATCGTCCGCAGTTTCCCGGCAAATTATATCCCGACGCCAACTGCATGTCGAGTAACGGGAAAAGAGGGCAAATGTCCCACTTCCCCCATTCTCCCTTTTCCCCCTTCGTCGCTGGTCTTGACTTTGCCTTGTTCTTCTGCTAAGTTGAAAAGGGGAGATTGATGAATAATGGTTGTTGGTAAAGGAGGTCTTCCATGGGTGACGTTGCTGGGGGTTACGAGTTTGCCGAGGAGGTTGTTGCGGATCAGGTCGTGATGACTCAGTCGGGAGCCAATACCGTGAAAGCCGAACGGGTTGACATGCAACAGGCTGGAGCGGTCAATATCGCCGCCGACAAGGTGAAAATGGAGCGAAGTGGGGCTGTCATCATCAGGTCATGTGAGACCGAGATGAAAGATTCCGTAGGGTTGTTCGTCGTCGCCGAAGATCTGAAGGCCGATAATGTCTCCTCCGTGTTTCTGATGGCCCGATCCATTGACGGAAATGTCAGGACAGTGCTTGACCTTAAGACAGTCGTTGGTTTTGGTGTTGGCCTTGGAGCCTCGTTGATATTCGTCGGATCCCTGTTGAGATGGATCGGCGGACATCGGCGTTAGCAAGGGCTGTTCAGCGGAAATGATGGAGGCAGCACTGATTTCTCTCATGGAGTAACTCGACATAAAGTAGGAGGGAATACCATAAGGGCTACTGATTGCGGCAGAAAAGACAATGTCTGTCTGCTTGATCTTTCGTCTGGCCAGATTGAGCGGTTTCTTTCGTCTATGGATGTACCCGCTTTCCGGGGCAGGCAGATAGAAAACTGGATTTACCAGGGGCTGGTGTATGATTTCGAGCAGATGACCAACCTTCCTGTTGCTCTTCGTCATGGCCTGGCGGAAGCGGCCGAGATTCTCCCTTTCGCTGTTCGGGCAGAGATGCAATCCACCGATGGTGAGACAAGAAAGGTCTTGCTCGAGCTCCACGATGGTAGTGCCATCGAGGCTGTTTTCATGAGTTACGATCCAACGACTTCGACGAAAGGTCGAAGCACCGTATGTGTGTCGACTCAAGCCGGTTGCGCTGTCGGCTGCTCCTTCTGTGCTACGGGCAGGGGAGGCTTCGTCAGAAACCTTTCGGCTGGAGAGATCGTCGGTCAAGTCCTCTATTTCGCCGCTCAAGGGGGACGGATCACCAATGTGGTGTTCATGGGTCAGGGGGAGCCGCTGAGAAATTTCGATGCTGTGTGGAAAGCCATTGAGATCCTTAACTCGTCGGGGGGACTCGGAATTGCTGCCCGGCATCTCACGGTCTCGACCGCCGGAATTGTCCCCGGTATAAGGCGGCTATCGAGTAAGACGCTACAAGTGGGCCTGGCCCTTTCCCTTCATGCTCCGAACGATGACCTGCGAAACACGCTGGTCCCTCTTAATCGAAAGTATCCGATCCGTGACCTGCTTTCGGCCTGTTGGGATTACACTGCGAAGACAGGCAGACGGGTGACATTCGAATACGTTCTGATTCGCGGCGTGAACGATGGGGCGTTACAGGCAAGAGAGCTAGGCGCCCTGCTCAGTGGACACCTAGCTCACATCAATCTGATTCCGGTGAATCCCGTCGACGACCTTGCGCTGCAGCCTCCCACACGGCAGGGAGTGGCTTCCTTTCAGGCTGAGCTGCACCGAAAAGGAATAACCAGCACACTTAGGATCGAACGGGGTCAGGATATCCTTGCCGCCTGCGGCCAACTCATGCTGAAGCGGTCAGTGGCGGCAGGCTAGATTCTCCCGATCATCCTCTGTTTCTGTCCGGTTGATCACGCTGATCCGCGCGGCGACCGCTTGCGCAATCTTGTTGAAGGCCGCAGCCTGAGGAGACTCTGGCTCCGCAATGGTCACGGGAAGTCCCTCGTCGCCACCGATCCTTATTCTGGGATCGAGCGGCACTTCGCCAAGAAACGGCACGTTTAGGGCGCCGCTGGTTTCTTCCCCGCCACCATGACTGAATATTTCGGTTCGCGCCTGGCAGTGAGGGCAGACAAAGTAACTCATGTTTTCCACAACGCCCAAGATGGGTATCCCCATCTTTTCGAACAGGTTAAGCGCTCTTACCCCATCGAGGAGAGCCACGTCCTGAGGAGTAGTAACGATAACTGCTCCTACCAGCGGTATGGACTGGGCCAGTGTAAGGACGATGTCCCCCGTTCCGGGCGGCAAATCGACGATCAGGTAATCGAGTTCTCCCCAATCGGTCTGGTAGAGAAATTGTTTCAGAACCTGATTCATTATGGGAGCGCGCCAGATGACCGGTGAGCTATCGTCAACCAGGAAGCCAACCGACATCAGCTTGATCCCGTGCTGAGTTACCGGAATGAGCTGGGTTTCGCTGGCTTCCGGTTCCGCATCAGCACCCATCATGAGCGGAATGTTCGGGCCGGTAATATCGGCGTCCAGCAATCCGACCTTGGCGCCGCTTTGGGAGAGAGAGATTGCCAGGTTGACGCTAACCGTCGATTTGCCGACCCCTCCTTTACCACTCGCCACGGCGATGATGTTCTGGACTCCCGGAATGCTCTGCTTTTCCGACGTGCTCGCGTGTCCGGTAACCTTGGCGGAGACATGTATCTCGACCGCAGAAACTCCTGGCACGGCGAGTACCGCCGTTCTGGCCGCGCTCTCGATCTCGGCCCTCAGGGGACAGGCAGGGGTTGTTAGTACTAAAGAGAACCTGACTTTAGAATCTTCGACAGCCATATCTTTGATCATGCCGAGGGACACCAGGTCCCGGTCCAGTTCCGGGTCCATGACCGTGCCCAGAGCTCGCAGAACGTCTGATTCCAAAGAGTTAGTATTTGACATGCATTTGCTCCTTTCGCTGTGTTGCCGAGGTCGCATATGGCCAAACCTCTGGCAACGTCTATCATTGTAACTAATCTGGCGTTATTCCTCAAGGCATCTGAAAGGATCTAGCGTCGTCCGAACCTCGGATTCCGTGGATTACGCAGATTGCTCAGATTGCGAAGATGAAGTATACGAAACTGGCAGGAATTTGCAAATGGCCATCTATTATCGAGGCTGGCTGAATGGGGTAAGCCGATTCGTTGTCTTGTCTGGCAAAGCGCCATTCTCCTTACACCCGAGCGGGAATACTAACACAACAGTCGGGCGTCCTTCCATCGAAGGACGCCCTACTGGTAACCTGCGCTTAGGTGGCAGATATCACCACGAGACGGTTTTTACGATTTACTTCTAAAATCAAGCTCGTACGACTGGACGCCCGCACCAGGCGTGCAATCGGAACTCGTATTAAAGTCGAAGCGAGGCGAGAGCAGAGTGTTGCCATCGGCGCTTGACACGACGGCATACCAGCGTCCTGCACGGGCGGTGCCTGCCCCCAGAAGCATGTCCCAATAGCCATCCAGTTGCGATGGGTTACTTAATGCCCACCAGTCTCCATCGGCGACCCCAACTTTGACTGTAACGCCAGAAATGGGACTGCCGCTTGCGTAGTATATGTGGCCGAAGACGTTGGTTAGGCCGCAGTTCGGGTAGGAAGCTTTGATGATCCCCGCCTGGTAAGGAAAAGCGCTTATCGGCGTTGCTGTTGCGACTGGTGTCGCGCCTGGCGGCTGTGGTGTTGCCGTGGGCGCGGGAGTGCCGCCATTCTTTTTGAATTCAATTTGATACGATTGAATGCCGCCTCCGGTCGGGTCGCAATTATCACTAGTTGAGAAGTCGAAGCGGGGCGAGATCTGAGCCCCGGTAACCGGGTCTACAACGTACACATACCAATTTCCTGCACGAGCCTGGCTAACCCCAATGAGCATATCCCAATAGCCGTCGGGATTCGATGGATTGCTCAGGATCGACAAGGTTGGGGCGCCCCACTTGATTTGGAAACCGCCCAGAGGATTACCGTTGGCGTCAACAACGTAGCCGAAGATGTTAGTCAGGCCACAGTTACGCCATGTATTTTTTACAGACGCTGCCCCGAAGGGGAACGCAGGCGTCGGCGTTGGCGGAATAGGAGTGGCCGTTGGGATCGGTGTGTTAGTTGGAATCGTTGTTGCGGTTGGAATCGGCGTGTCGGTTGGCACCGTCGTCGCCGTCGGTGGAATGGGTGTAGCCGTTGGTGGCCTTGGCGTCGCCGTTGGTGGCACCGGCGTCGCCGTTGGCGGCACCGGCGTTGCCGTGGGAGGTACCGTTGGCGTGGCTGGTGGCAAGGTCGCCGTCGGGACGAGGGTAGGGGTTGACGGAACTGCCGCCCTGGTTGGACTGCTCGCCACCTGGGTTACCACCTGGGTTACCACAGGCGTATTTGTGGCCAATTGTGCTTTGACATCATCTGAAGGGCGGGGATTTTGACAGCCGAAGGAAACGATGACTAGAAGAAGAAGCGGAAAGACGGACCAGCGTTTGCGCATTCTGTAATACTCCTACGTTATTTGTCGGGCGTCTCAGCCTCCCTGGCGGTTGCGATAATCAATTATAACACAGTTGAAGGGAAACGCAACTGGTATCTGGCGTTTGGCAAGCTACTTGCTGATCGGCTTTGTCGTTATGTCAAGGCTTTTTCGAGCTTGGAGGAGAGGCAATTTTTAGACGGGCTATGTCTCTGGAAGACGTTCTTCCTCTCGTCGCCGTTCGCATCAAGACATTCGATTGAAGCGGCTACTCGAACCAGTACATTGGAGACCAGATACCTTTGGGATCGCTTTTCTGGCGGCGGCAGTGGCGTCGATGCCATGACCTCGGAGAGGCCGAACCGGCCATCGACGACTCACTACGAGGCCATACACGAGTTGCGGGACAGAGCTGGACAGCAATTCGACCCCGAAGTCGTCGAGGTCTTCATTACAGCCCTGCGGCAGCCACTTCCGGACAGATTGGGCGCCGGTGACAAGATCGTCGGCTAGCTGCCGATTGACTCCTGCTGCCCGGTGCGAACCTTCTCTTGCTGCGCGGCGGAAGGATCATGGCCGACAAGCCGGGGGAATCCCCAAACTCGCGGGCCAATCCGAAGAACAAAGGCCTTGCCATGCCCGCCTTGCCGGGCTCGGCCCCGCTCGCTCGCAGAGAGATGCACCTCATCTTTGTCACTACTTTCGGCCACGATGTGGGTTGCTTCTGGCGCGCTGTTGAAGCCGCTTGATTTCCGCCAGCACATCTTCGGGCTTGGTCTCCATTTCAAGGTCTGCGTCTGCAAGGTTGCTATCCTCATCGTTCTTAATGCCGAGCTTGTTTTGAACGGCATGGAGCATTTGCAGTACTCTCGTCAACTCGTGTTCGGTAAGCAAACTGGTCTGTAGTCCCAAACCGGCGAGATGATCGGCTTCCTTGCTTAAGAGGTTCTGCCTGATGAGCACAAAAGTTGACAGGAAGATCGCCTCCAACGAGACAAACATGGTTAGAAGTCCATAGGGAAATGGGTCGAAAGGAATCATTCCGACGCTTCCAGTGTTAGTAATAATCCAGGCGGAAAACCACACGATATGCGCATAGAAGAAGATCATACTTCCCGAAAAAGTTGTGATGGCACTGGCGATTCTATCCTGCAGGCCTTGCTGACTGACTGTCTCCATGCGGAGTTGGATGATCTTGCGAATGTTCCGGTGAATGACATTTGAAAGGGCTGGATTATCTTCCTTGTGCTCTAATGTCTCCTTCAGCAACAAGCGCGCTTCCAACATGTTGTGCACACGCGTCAACACCTCACACAGCTCAAACGGTTTGCTGACAAAATCCTTGGCGCCGGCTTGCAGGGCGCGCTCCTTGTGGCCGGGTTCGGCGGTGATGACGAGCACCGGCAGGTAGTCAAAGGTTTCGATTTCCTTCAGGCCTGCCATCACTTCGAATCCGTCTTTGCCGGGCATCTTTATGTCGAGCAAGATCAGGTCGTAGCGATTCTTGCCGTACATCTCGACGACCTTGCCCGGATCGGTTGTGGATGTGAGAGAAAGATAACCAGCACCGTGTAGCATACGCTCAAGCAGAAGGACATTGACTGTCTGATCGTCAACGATCAGGATGCTGGCGTTAAGAATATCGGCGGAATCAACCATCGTATTTGTCCTGACTCACTTCCTCTGACCGGCCGTTTGTCGGGTGAATTCCAACGTCAAATCCAGCGCCTCCATGAACTCATTCACTTTGATAGGCTTCGTAATATAGCGGAAGAATCCTGCCTTGATGCCCTTCTCGATGTCACGTGGCATGGCGTTTGCACTAATGGCAATGACGGGGATGTGCGCTGTTGACGGGTCTGAGCGCAGAATCTCCAGGGCTTCAAAGCCATTGATGCCGGGAAGATTGATATCCATTAGAATCATCTCCGGCTGCGCCGTGCGCGCTAGTTCAATGCCGAGATGCCCGGTCACCGCCGTCAGCAAGCGCATACTGGGGCGGCGGGCGATGAGTTGCTCGACCAGCTTCAGGTTAGCCGGATTGTCTTCTACATAGAGAAGGATGCGCTGCCGCGTCCCGTTCGGTAATTGCGGTTGGACAATCGAGGTGGGTTCGTCTTCGCCGACTACCAGTTGTGGCGCAATATCGGCGATAAGTTCGACCCAGAACACGCTTCCCACCCCCACGGTGCTTGCCGCGCCGATTTCGCCCCCCATCAGTTCTACCAGTTGCTTTGCTACTACCAGGCCGATGCCCGTGCCTTCTTCACCGCCAGCCTCCTGGCCGAGACGATTGAACGGCTGGAACAACTGAGCCAGCATTTCCGGCGGTAGTCCCTCACCGGTGTCCTTGACACTGATGCGAATGCGATCCGAGCCACTCGTAGAGCATTCCACGACGACCGTTCCCCTGGCCCGGTTGTATTTTATTGCATTGGAAAGCAGGTTGATGAGCACCTGCTTTACCCGGGTCCGATCGGCATGGACGAAGTATGGGAGGTCGAATGGGGGGAAGGTCATACTTATGCCCCGCTTCTGCGCCTCCGATTCAACCATCGCCTGGCATTCGCGCATGACGTCGGCCACCGACAACGGTTCCGGCGAGAGCGATAGTTTCCCTGACTCGATTCTTGCCAGATCGAGAATCTCGTTGATCAGTTTCAGCAGATGCCATCCCGCCTGAAGAATCTGGGCTATGCTTTCTGCCTGGCCGGGCGTTGGCGGCGGAGAATCGGATTCCATCAACTGGGCGAAACCGAGGATGGCGTTGAGAGGGCTGCGTAGCTCATGGCTCATG
>JAUSEJ010000136.1 GCA_030650265.1 Dehalococcoidia bacterium
ACCGCCAGCCAATTCCTCAAACTGATCAGATCGAACCTGCGTGTTGAGCAAGTCCGACACCCGTTCCCCTGGATAGTTGCCTCGTGTAGAACATAATAATTCTAGCCAAGGTTGGTGTGCCCATTCCACTGTAGGGGCGGCCCCCCGTGGCCGCCCCGGCCCTCGTCCCCCTTGACACCCTGGTCATTGTTAGAGATACTGCTACTAATGAGAAGAACTGAATCGATTGGCCATCAGGGGTGGAGCCAACTTAATAAGCGCGGTCATTCAAGCCGGAAGGCAGCAAGAGCCGAAGACCCCACTGAGGCCATTGAGCGTCGGTCGGTTCTTGTGGCCCGCTTGACCTATTTCATCATCGGCCTCTATGCCCTCACCTTCGCTCTACTCAGCATTCAACAGCACGATAGCTTCGGCACTAACGCTTTCGATTTGGGCAACATGGACCAGGCCGTGTGGAACACCGCTAATGGGCGCTGGTTCGAATTCACCAACTGGGAGGGAGGGCATTCCAGGCTGGCCGCCCACGTGGAGCCCATTCTCCTGCCCATTTCTCTTCTATATGGGATTGTCAGCAGTCCGAAAACGCTGCTTGTCATACAATCTATCGTTATGTCGCTAGGGGCTTTGCCCGCCTTTTGGCTGGCCAGGAAGAAGCTGGCCAATGACTTCGCCGCCGTGACCTTTGCTTCGGCATACTTGTTGGCTCCCGAGCTAGAAGCAGCCAATCTTTCTGACTTCCATCCTGTCTCCCTGAGCGCGGCCTTTCTTCTATTTGCCTTCTACTTCATCGTACAACGGCGCTTTACGTTGTTCTCCATCTTCGCTGTCCTGGCAATGGCCACCAAGGAGGAGATCCCTCTGGTCATCCTCTTCATGAGTTTGTATATCGTATTTGTCCAGAAGAAGCCTCGCTTTGGCTGGGCCGTTGCGGGGTTGTCCCTGGTCTGGCTCATTGTTGCTTTTTTTGTGGTAATACCCCACTTCAATGCGGGTCAGAACTCGCCCTATCTCGCCCGTTACGAGTACTTGGGGAGCAGCCCAAGGGAGATACTGGTCGACCTCGTGTTCAACCCGGGCAAAGTAATACCGACTCTCGCCGACCCGATGAAAATGGCCTATCTTCGCACGTTGCTACAGCCAGTTCTCTTCCTGTCGCTGTTGAGTCCGATCACTTTGGCTTTCGCTCTCCCCGACCTTGGCATCAATCTTCTCAGCAATTTCGAACAGATGTACTCCGGTGGGGCCCATTACAGCTCTGCCATTATCCCCGCAATAATCATATCCGCGATATTCGGTCTCGCCAACGTCCAGCGGTTCGTTTCTGCAATCTCCAAGGCGTTGGTCCAGCCGGTAGTATATGTGCTGTCAACTCTGGTTTTGGCTCTAAGCATCAACGGCTACTACCAGTCTGTTGTTCTGCCCCTCTCGGATCACTTTCCCGTGGTAACTGCCCATCACATTCTAGCTCAGGACTTCATCAAACTTATTCCCCAGGGCAAAAGCGTCACGGCCGGATCGACTCTAAATCCCCACGTCAGTGAGCGCGAGCAGCTTTACCTGTTCCCTGACGGACAGAACGATGCCGACTTCGCCTTCTTCGACGTAACGGCAAGCCCGCATCCGATCGACGAAGGCAAACAATACTCGCTCATTCAGGATATGTTCAGCAGCGGGCGCTGGGGCGTAGAGGCAGCCAAGGATGGCTATCTTCTGCTTAGCAAGGAGGCGAAGAGCAAAACACTGCCGAAGGAGTTCTTTACCTTCACCGAGGTCCGCAAGCCTCAGATCGAGTACCCGCGGAACGTGACCTTTGGCAACGCCCTCCGCCTCTTGGGCTACGACCTGCATCCCAAGAGTACCAGGCTCAGCGGTCGCGATGCCTACGCTCAGATGACGCTATACTGGGAAGTCGTGAAACCCGGGCCGAAAGACTTCTGGGTGACCCTAAATGTTGTCTCCCCCTTGAAGGAGGTGTTCATCGTCAATCTCTTTCAGGCCGCGATTCTTTGGCATCCAACCCACGAATGGCAAGAGGGCGAGATTATACGGGTAGAGATCTTGCGCGTACCTTTACAGGGATTGCCCTGGGTGGATGTCCAGGTCGGCGTGCGGTCGGACAAGTTTTCGCCGGATCCTGGCTTTCGACTGCGCCCCGATCTAAGCGAAGATATTTCGGCCGAACTCAACGCGGACGGCACGCTCTTGAACCTGGTACGCCTTCGGGCTAGATAGGAAGATCAAATTGTTCAAAATGTTACCCGGTCCCTTCAAGAGAGCCTTACGTTGGGGGATCATCTGTTTGGTGATTGCCTTCTGGGGTCTGTATATCTGGCGTAACTGGGATAGTCTTCTATCGCATCAGTGGGAAGTAAACTTCTACTGGCTGGCGCTATCCTTTCTCGTCGTTCTTGTCTTCTGGCTTTCGCTGCCGATCATCTGGCATCGGGCCTTGATTGCCGCCGGGGGATCGCTGAGACTGCGCGTTGCTGCTCGACTGTGGGCTCTTTCTATGCTCGCTCGCTATCTCCCTGGCGGCATGTGGCATATCGCTGGCCGGGTTTATATGGCGGAAGAAGCAGGGGAGTCGCGGACCATCGTGTTCGTTAGCACTGTCATTGAGCAAGTACTTAGCCTGATGACTACCATGCTGATCTTCCTTGTTAGCGTACCTTTTTGGGATGCCGACTATGCCCGCTTTGCGCCGGTCTTGCTCCTCGTTATCCCTCTGGCCTTTTCTATTCATCCGGTGGTCCTCAGCCGGCTAGGCACGCTGGCCATTCGCCTGGCGGGCAGAAAACAAGGAGGCAATAAGGCCGGGGTTCTGCCGGGAGAGCCCTTTGTTCCACCAGGCTACCGGGCGATTCTCTTCATTGCTGCTCTTTACGTACTGCCAAACATTCTCGCCGCGCTGAGCCTCTATCTCGCCGCTGCAGCGGTGGGACCGGTCTCCCCCGACCAGCTTCCCGCGTTTGCGGGCGCCTATACTATAGGTTGGATAGCAGGATTCTTCGCCTTCTTTGCTCCCAGCGGTCTTGGCGTTCGCGAAGGGGCCATCACCTTGCTTCTTACCCCCGTGGTCGGCGCTCCCGTCGCCCTTGCCGCCAGCATCTTGAATAGAGTTGTGTTCTCCCTTGGCGAGGCGGTATTCGTGGCGGCATGTTGGGCGTTGACGAGAGGGGATGTTAAGGGTAAAAGGGGTCCTTCGGCTGAAGGAGGGGAAGATGGGAGGTCGCCGGTCACATCTCCCTGATGGAAGAGGACCCCGTCCTCTTTTTCCCTTTTCGCCTTTCCCCTTTTCCCCCATCCTCCGTTTGCGTCCTCGCTCGCGTTATGCTATAGTACCGCCAGTCTTGCGGCTTTGGATAAGGTGTTTTGCATTTGCAACATCAGAACCGCCTCTGGTCGATGGCCACAGGTGTTGTCGTCTTCGCCATGCTCTTCATGCCGGCCGAAAGTCCGGGTCTAAACGCTCAGCCGAAACCCCTTCCAACCAGGAACATCTCAATTGTGGTACCATCCTCGCAGCAGCACGATCCCGCCCTGTCTCTTGCCCTCGACGACCTCGTCACCGCCCTCGCCGTCGCGGGTATACAGGGAAGATTGGTTGCGGACAACCAAATGGAGAAACTCTCGGCATATGACATCCTGATCGGAGATCAGAGGAATAGCCTCGTTGCCGATCTGTTCAGGTCCGAAGTGCTTGCTCCACCGACGGTAGCCGACGAGGGTTACGTAATCAAGACGGTCCAACGGGGGCAGGGTCCAATTCTGGTAGTGAGCGGCAAAGGGGAACTTGGTAGCGTCTACGGCGTCTTCAACCTCGTCGAACGTCTGAAGTTCGAGCCTATGGCGCTTTTCCGCCCCATGAACGTCGTCACCGAGCCGAAGGTCACGCTTCGCCTCGTGTCCTCTCCCACACCGGCTGGCGCCAACTATCCCGGCCCGGAAGAGGCCCTCCGCTGGGGGTACAATGCCGTAGCCATCGAGCCATGGACTCGCCTTCCCCTTTACGATGATATCACACCCGCCATTCTCGATCCGGTCAGTTTCCCTGCCGAGCGGGCCTGGGTTGAGGCCAGTCGAGAGAGGGCGCGTCAACAGATACAGGCGGCCAAAAGATTGCATCTCAAGGTTTTCACCATGGGAGACGCCCTTAGTTTCCCCTCATCCACTCTCGCTGCCTTCACAGATGAGGTGAGTGCCGACGATAATCCAAATCTCTACTGCGCCGCCAAGCCCAGAGCCCGACAACTGCTTGAACATGCAGTGGACGAGGTTCTGAGCGATTTCCCTGACATCGATATCATCATGGTTCGCACGGGGGAAAACTACATCGACGGCCCCATTACCGGCAATACCCCGATGGATGGCGCCTGCGCGGCGAACAATGATCTCTCGCCGAACGAACGCCTGCGAATGGTGTTGGACATCGTTCGCCGGCAAGTTGTCGATGTCCACGGCAAGACATACATTCATCGAGGCTGGAATCTGCATGATGGAGGCTTTCACTCCGACCCCGAAATCATGGCCTCTGTGATCGAAGGCATCCCTACGCAGGGATTTATGCTGTCTTTCAAGCAAACCGAGACCGATTTCTGGCGCTATAATGCAGCGAACCCCAACATCGGTCGCGGCAACGTAAGCCAGATGGTGGAGTTTCAAGTGGCGAGGGAATTTGAGGGCAAAGGGGCCTTCCCCAACTACCTGGGAGAGGTTTTCGCTTTCGGCGGCCAGGAGGTAAAGCCGGCTGGCGGCGTGAAATACGCTACAGATCGCGGCGTGCGCGCCGCCTGGGTTTGGGCCAAAGGTGGTGGCTGGAACGGGCCTCAGCTTCAATCTGACCTCTGGTTGGATGCCAGTCAATATGCCATCAGCCACCTGCTGTGGAATCCCGATATCTCTCCGACAGCCCTGGCCTTGCAATGGGCCTCGCTCCGTTTCGGGTCGAAAGCCGCTCCAAAGGTGGCCTCCCTGTTGTTGAAGTCGGACGACGCGGTGCTAAAGGGATTCTACGTCGAGCCGTACGCCCGGCTTTCCGGTCCGTGGGCGCCCAACAATGTCTGGAACAGAGACGATACCATCGGCGGCGTGGCTGCTGTATTCCCTCTGTATCGCGCCTCAGCCGCCAAGAATGACTTCGCCATAGCCCTGGCCGATAGAAAAGCAGCATTGCGTATCGTCGATAGCATGATAGACGACTTCAAGGCAGCCATGCCATCGATACCCGACAAAGGCCTGGCGCAAATCGCCTGGTCGAGTCTCCAATACGAACGATCCCTCTTCGAAGTCTTCGATAACTACCTCACCGGTATTTTCCAGTACTATCGCTGGCTGGACAGCGGCAAGTCGGACGGGATTGCCCGCCGTTCGGCCATCGAAAGCCTCAGGAACTGGGAAACAAGCTGGCGACGATACAACGTCGATATCCCCCTCCTGCCCGGCGTCGCCTCCCTCTATCACGATGCCGGCATGTCCCATACGGCCCTGGCCGCTATGGACGATCTGCAGCAGTAGGGTTGTCGGAACCACAGATCGGGATTCGGTGCAACTTGGTCGCTTTACGCTGCCGCCCGTTTGGGGTAAACTGATGCTATGACAGGTAAGGCGGAACAGATTCTCCACGGGCTAAACGAATCACAAAGGCAAGCGGTCGAAGCCATCGACGGGCCCGTTGTGGTGCTGGCCGGACCTGGCAGCGGCAAGACGCGGGTGATTACCCATCGGGTTGCCTACCTGACGGAGGTCTGCGGCGTCCGGCCCTACAACATCCTCGCGGTTACCTTCACCAACAAGGCCGCCAGCGAGATGAAGCATCGGCTCCACGCCCTCATCGGCGACAAGGCGGACCATCTCAACAGCGGCACCTTTCATTCCATCTGCTCCAAGCTTCTGCGAATCGAGGGCGAACAGATTGGTATCCCCGGCAAGTATGTGATCTACGACGATTCCGATCAAATGGCCCTGATCAAGCAGGTCATCAAGCAATTGAAAATCAACGACAAGCTCTACTCGGCGCGGGGACTTCTATCCCAGATATCCTCGGCCAAGAGCAAGCTGCTTGACCCGCATGGATTTGCCGCCAATGCCAAGAGCTATTACGCGGAGATCGTCGGACGAGTTTACGAGGCCTATCAGAACCTCCTACAGAGCAATCGGGCGCTCGATTTCGACGACCTGCTGATGATGGCTGTTCGCCTCTTCGATCAGTGCCCCGAGGTGAGGGCCAAATACCAGTCCCGGTTCGTACACGTGGTCGTGGACGAGTTCCAGGACACCAATTTGGCCCAGTACACGCTGATCAAGCAAATAACCGGTCCCTATCGCAATATCTGCGTTGTGGGCGACCCCGATCA
>JAUSEJ010000162.1 GCA_030650265.1 Dehalococcoidia bacterium
TCCCAAATCCGTTGGACACTGGATTTTCCCACCCCCTGGGCTTTCGCCATCGTTCGCACCGACCAGTGCGTGGCATCTTTTGGCGTGGTGTGCAGAGTGGCCTCTAAAATCTCCTTTACCTTATCGGTAGGCAGGGCTTGGTGACTGGGACCATGTGGTGCGTCAACACATATTCCTGCAGGACCTTGGGCCGTGAAGCGTTGCCTCCATAGAATCACGGTTGGTCGAGACACCATCAGTTCTTTGGCGACCGCGCAATTGGACCGGCCCTGAGCCGCTAATAGGCAAACACGCGCCCGTAAAACGGTTCGCTGCGGTGTAGTCTTAGCACGGACCCAAGCTTCCAGAGTTCTGCGTTGTTCTTCGGCCATTGTTAGCGATTCGGCTTTCTTCATGCGCCAATTATACCGCACCTGCGCAATAATGTCAAGTTATTATTAGGACACTACACTAGCTCAGCGCCGAATCTTTCTGCCGATAGCAGTATGAGAATATCGCCAAGGTGAGCCGCTGGCTCAATGTGGCCAAACCTGTCCTGGTATCGAGCCAGAATCAGCCCGGCGCGTATCCACTCGCCGTGGGTCGGTGTGATAATGCGCTCGCGTTTTTGGAGACGATCCAACAAAGCATCGGCTTTTTGACGCTGGCTCTCGCGCAGTGAGCCAGCCAACAACTCCATGCCGGTTACGGCGGAGACGTAAACCTGCTCTCGAATCAACCGCGTCCAGACAAAACGGTCGTATGATATCGATCCCAAATAGGGAATGACGATTGACGTATCCAGAACGACCGTCATTCCACCGGCTCGATTTCTTCGGACTCGGGAATCTGCGGCAGTCGATAGCTATTCCCCTTGCGGAAGATTTGATCCGGCGCCCGCCCTGGCCTCCGGCGGACCTCATCTATTTCACTCGCAAGCAGATAATTATCGATAAGTCGTCGGACTGCCTCCGAAGGCTTACATCCGAACTCCTCGGCAACCTTGTTCAGATCATCCGGGTTCACGTAGACGTTGATGCGCTTTAGCGAAGCCGCCTCTGTCACCACTTGCCTCCTTCCCATGGCACCCGTATTGTGTATAATACTACGTTCTTATACACAGCCATGCGACGATTAGCAAGCACTGCACGGCTCAATCTGCTCAGCCAGTAGGCGCTGAAGATGGTAATTCACGGCGATTGAACCCTCAACAGCGCAGGAATCCCGCCACCGACTCTAAGGAGGTATGTTCGCTTATATGCCAGATGCACGTGGCCAGGTTCCTGGCCACCGCCTCGCCGCCGAGGGGGCCACCGGCGAGAGCGATGAACTTGGCGGT
>JAUSEJ010000169.1 GCA_030650265.1 Dehalococcoidia bacterium
TATGACTTGGGCGCTACTGACATGGGATGTTTCTTCTACGATGTTGAGCACCCTGAAAAATATGCTATTGGCGACATACGAGTGCGCAAGGCCCTGGCAATTGCGTTCAACCGGCAAGAAATGGCGGACACCCTGTTTGCCGGCTACGCAAAGCCGGATGGTCTATACTACGCTCGCCCCTCAACTTTGTTCCCCTACACTGACGTTGTAAAGCCGGACTCCTTCGACCCGGAAGGCTCGAAGAAGTTGCTGGCAGAAGCGGGATATGCCAGTGGGTTCTCTCTGAAACTGTGGGACGCTGACCCGGGGGGAATCCTCAGCAAGGTCGTTCTAGCCGAGTCGGGCTACTGGCGTAAGGTTGGGGTTGACGGACAAATAACGCCAATAGCCTGGGCTACTCTGCGCGGCATGTTTGTGCCTAAGCAAGTGTCTGAAATCTGGAACAGTATGTATACCTGGCAGGTCCCTGGGGCCATCGCCTTTGAAAAGATGGTAACGGCCTACCACGGAACCAAGGGCGGAGCCAAGAACCATACCAATAAGAAACTAGATCAATTGATTGAACTGGCGCCGCAGACGAAAGACCCAAAGGAGAGGACGAAGATAATGCTCGATGCCGCTGTACTGGCTCATGACGAGTATGCCTGTCCAGGCCTTTTGGATGCGCTCTCACCCATAGCCATTGGCTCTAAGATAGGCAGCTTTACACCAATCCCGGGCCTGGATGGCTGGGGAATTGCCTTGCAGTCGATGGCCCACGGCAAGTAGACTTCGCCGCTGCAGATTATTCTACCCCGTCGAGGGGCACAATGCCGGGCGCCAGCAATGACGCTTGCGCCCGATATTTGACTTGGAGATGGCAATGCTAATAAAAGACGCTTCTTGGTGGTTGACAACGGACGTGGTAGTCGTGGGTCTCGGGGGCGCCGGAGCGGTTGCGGCGATTACCGCCCACGATCTTGGAGCGCAGGTGGTTGTCCTCGAGAAGCAACCCAAGGACAGTCACCAGACCAACACTTCCTTGTCTGGCGGCGTGTTCATCAACGTTGCCGATGTGAAGAAGGCATCGGCCTACATGGAAGTCCTTTGCCGTTCCACGAATGGCGGGCCACCCTGGACCGATACCGCGATGCTCGACGTCTGGGCGAACCACGCGGCGGAGAATGTTCAGTGGGTTGAGTCGCTCGGGGGCAAGGTCAAGCTCTGGCATAGCGGCGGCGAGCACGTGGACGTGCCCGGCGTGGAGGCCATTGAGAGCTACCGCTTTGCCGGCTC
>JAUSEJ010000177.1 GCA_030650265.1 Dehalococcoidia bacterium
CTATCCGCGGCAGAAGATCCGCTTTCTGCTCCTCGCTTCCCAGCAAGTTTATGGCCAGCCCACCGATCAAAGATGTGAATATAGGGCCGGGCAGGGCCGCCCTTCCCAACTCCTCGACCAGAACCATCATGTCCTGAATGCTTCCCTCAACGCCGCCATACCTCTCCGGAATGACAATCCCCATCCAGCCTAGATCGGACATCTTCTTCCAGAGGTCCGCCGGGTAGGGCGGTCGCTGATCCCTCATCTCCCGCAGCAATATGGTAGAGGCCTGCTCGGCGAGGAAATCACGGGCTGTTGTTTTCAATATCTCTTGTTCCGGGCTTAGTCCAAAATCCATGTTTGCGTTCCTTTCTCTCAATACAAAAGCTTGGAGCAGACCAACGATCCTACCTCGGCAGACCCAGTCCCCGGGTGGCGATGATGTTCCGCTGAATCTCGTTTGTGCCACCATAAATGCAAGCGACGTAGGAATTCAGATAATTATGAACGCCGACGCCATCCGCCTGGGCCCACTTCGATCCCTTTCGCAATATGGCGAGTGGACCGAATATCTTGTTTGCCACATCCCCCAGGTGACCCTCCAACTCGGTCAGGAACATCTTGTTCATGGAGGCCTCCATGCTGGGGACGGTTCCACTGTCTATGAGCCAGGCAATGCGGTAGGACATGAGTTCCGCTACCTCAATCTCAGCGGCCAACTCCGCCAGCGCCTGCCTCACCAGGGAATTCTTGCTTAAGGGCTTGCCATCTACCTTGGTCTCCTTAGCGGCAGCGATCAGCTTGTCAAGGTCACGCCGAAGCCCACCCGCCGGGAACATCCGCTCAAAATCGAGAGCGGTAGCGATGTGGTAGAACCCCCGGTTTTTATCACCAACCAGGTTCTGCTTGGGAACGCGAACGCTGTCATAGTAGACCACGTTTGTGCGTTGATCGTTTAGGGCGATGAGGGGTTTGACGGTGATTCCAGGGCTCTTAAGATCGACGATAAATAGCGAGACGCCCTTATGCTTGGGCACGTTAGGATCTGTGCGGGCGCCCAGCCAGTGGTAGTCAGAATAGTGAGTGGCAGTATTGAAGATCTTAGAGCCGCTAATGACATAGTCGTCCCCGTCTTGCACCGCCCGAATGTCCAGGGCCGCCAGGTCCGAGCCGGCATCCGGCTCGGTATAGCCCAAGGCAAATTCGATCCCACCGGCAGCGATCTGCGGCAGCCATTCGGCCTTAAGCTCATCGCTGCCGCAAAGCAGTATGGTCGGCCCCGCCATGGCGGACCCCACCCGGTTGGACTTAACCCCATGGTAGTTCAGAACGTCTGACACGATCAACTGATCGGTGTGGCTGCCGCCGAGGCCGCCGTACTTCTCGGGCCAGCTTACGGTCAACCAGCCCCTGGCTCCCAACAACTTGTAGATGTCCTTGGCTGCCGGCCCGGGGCCAACACCCGATTCGAACTCGGCCAAGGCCTGCGGCGTCAATTCCCGCTCGCAAAATGCCTCGACCTCGCTCCTCAGCCTCTCCTGCTCTGGCGTAAAACAAAAATCCATACTCCGCTCCTTCCTAGACTACAAGTAATAATCGAAAACCGGCATTGCTCACACCACCCCACAAAGGCGTCGCCGGTATCCCTTAGACAACAGTCGAGAGCCAGAGGAGACCGTCAGAAAGCGGAGCTGATTGACCTGTGCGGAAAAGCCCGGAAGGCCGCCCGGCACTGACAGCGTTGGCAAACTGAGGGCCTCAACGCCAGTATAATACATGTTATGAGGCAACTTGGCAAGATGATTTCAGAGAAGAAATCACTAATATTGACTTCCTTACTACTGTTGTGTTACCATATTGGTAGTACTGTCACAGGAGGAGAAAGCCATGCCCACGGTGACCAGCAAGGGGCAAGTAACACTCCCCAAACAGATTCGCGACGCTCTCGGCATCGACCCCGGTTCTGAAGTCGAGTTCGAACTGGAGGAAGGGAGGGCAATCCTGCGCAAATCCATCAACACTGAGGTATTGGCGCGCTGGGAGGGCTACTTGCGCGGGCAATTACCGGCTGGTTCTGTTGATGAGATGATTGAGTCGCTGCGCGGCGAGAGACCTGCAAACAATGAGGTTGGCAAGTGAAAACGGCGGTCGACACCAATATCCTGTTCGATCTTCTCGCGGCCGATCCAAACATCGCCACCGCCTCCCTTCAGGCCCTTTCACAAGCCATGTCCGTTGGGCCGGTCGTGATCTGTCCGGTGGTATACGCGGAACTGGCCGCTGGCTTCCCCGGTCACGAGGAAGTTGCACTTTTCGTCCACGATCTGCGGCTCCACCTCGAAGCATTTACAACTGAAGCGCTTTATCAGGCGGGGTCCGCCTGGAAACGCTATACCTCTCGCCGGGGCAGGGTTGTCCAATGCCCCCGGTGTGGGCAAACCGCCAGCTTGCAGTGTTCCGTTTGCCAAGCACCTCTGACCTGGCGGCAACACATTATTCCGGACTTCCTTGTAGGCGGACACGCCTTACAGCAGGCCGATCGTCTTCTGACTCGCGACTACGGCTACTATCACCTTTACTTTCCAACGCTCCAACTGGTTGGCCCGGATTCATTGGTACCGTGACGGGCTTTCCGAATATCATCCTGTGATCCGTATCTACAAAAGCCGCAGCCGCTTACAATCCGATTCACCTGACAGGTCCAGCATGTCGCGCAACTAGGAGCCGATCTCGTCCATCACCGACTCACCGGCCAGGGACCCGACGTGCTCGCGCAATAAGGCCCTGTCGATGGACGTTACTTGATCCACCAGCGCCCGGGTTCGCACTCCGTTGATGGCCGTTTCGGGTCGAAATTCGAAGCGCCTTGCGCCGGTCGAGAACGGCACAACGACGATGGTCGAGAGCCAGTTGTAAGCGCCATCAGACACAACAACGGCGAAATGCGGG
>JAUSEJ010000181.1 GCA_030650265.1 Dehalococcoidia bacterium
GATGACTGGACCGGCGAACGGAACGTTATCGCCGTCGGCATCGAGGTTCACCGTGGCCCACAAGTCACCGGTGCCGCTGCATGAGACCTATACGTACAGCGTCCCCGGTGGGCACTGGAGCGCCGAACTCAAGTTCGCCGGCTACGACGGACTTGTTGTGAGGGGCAAGTCAGCCAAGCAAGTCTACCTCTGGATCGACGACGGGAAGGTGGAGTTGCGAAGCGCCGAGCTTCTATGGGGCATGACGCTGAGCCAACTGACGCTGGCGGTGGAGAAGCTGCACGGTTGGCAGGCAAGGGTGTTGGGGATCGGCCCGGCGGGTGAGAACCTCTGTAGACAGGCGCCAGCCATCGTGGATTTCGAACACGCCACGGGCATCAGTGGCGCGGGCGCCGTGATGGGTTCCAAGAACCTGAAGGCGATCGTGGTTAGGGGAACCGGCGCCGTCGCCGTGGCCAGACCCAAGGAATTGATCGACCTCTGGTACTACTACTTCCGCCTCCTGAACCGGAAACCCGGGGAGGAGGAGTTTCCCAACATCGTCAAGTCAGCGACCTACTATATGTACCATTCCCAACATATCCCGCATTGCCCCGGACACCCCAAGATCCCGCGAGACCCCGCGGTGTACTTCAAGAACAACGGTCTGGACGACCCGATCAGCCTGATGAGAGAGCCAGTGGAAAAGGGCCTCGTGAAGCTGAAGTGGGGTGGCTGTTACGCCTGCCCTGTCTGCTGTGCGCTGGCCTACCAGTCCACGGACCCGAACATACCCAGCGGCTCCGGACAATGCAACGACATGCAGAGTTGGCCGACGTGGGAGTGGGCCGGGTACAAGAAGGTCGTCGGCATCCCCAGCATCTGGTACAACCGGTGGTGCGACGACCTGGGACTGAGCACCACGAACGCGCCCGGGTACCACTTTTACTGGTTCTTCGAACTGGTGGAGATGGGTATCCTGACCAAGGAGAACACTGGCCTGCCCCTCGACGAGCCGTGGACCCTCGAGTTCATCCGGGGAGCGTTGGAGAAACTCGCTTACCGGCAGGGCAAGCTTTTCGATCAGATGGCGGAGGGCCAGGAGCGGTTCCTGAAGAACCTTAGCGAAGAGAACCCCGCTGTCCTAGACGTCTTCAATCGGGTGGTCTACCAGAAGGGCGGCTACTATATACACTGGGGCGACAAAGCCACCAGACCAAATTCGACAACCGCCGCGATAATCGCGGCAACCGAAACACGGGCCAACCAGAACAAGGTGTCGGGAGGATTTGGCAAGTCCGGTATGCTTCTGGCCGGTTTGAGCGCCGATGCGCAGAACGAACTTCTTAAGCTTGCCTCAAGGAGATTCCTTGGCTCAGAGCAGGCGCAGGATATTCCCGGAGAGCCCATGACCTGGAAGGACAAAGTGATGGGCGCCATCGTATTCCAGCATTACTCGATGAACATGGATTGTGTCACGATGTGCGGCTGGGCCAACCAGCCCCCGTTCTTCTCTCGCTACACCCCAGACAAACTGGGCGATCCGGCTCAGGGAGCCAAGGTATTCTCGGCTGTCACGGGCATAGACATGACTAACGAGCAGATGCTGGAGGCGATGAGCCCTATCATCAATATAGAGAGAAGTATTCAGGTGAGAGAAGGTCGGCGACGGGATCACGACGTCTACAGTGACGCCGTGTTTGAGTCCGAGACCTGGAACTGGACCAGCAAAGAAGAGTTTGCCATGGTCATGGACGACTACTACGCGGCGCGAGGCTGGGATCCGCAAACCGGCATTCCCAGAAGGTCGACGCTCGAGAAACAGGGTCTGAAGAAGATCGCCGACGAACTGGAGACGAAGTACGGGGTGTCGGTGCCTGAGTAGCCAACTGAGGCAGCTAATTGAGGAATCCAAAGCATATCTGTGTGTGTGAAATAGCCTTGCACAGCATCCTAGTTGTCCATGGAGGTGTCAAAGTTACGCCGGTCTATGGGAAAAGGTCCGGGTCGATTGCGCTACGAGCAGCCCCGGCTGAAGCCTCGACCTCCTGAGTTGTGCGCATGGTAGGGAAAGTGCGCCGGCTGGATCTTCCCCTACTACTCCCCTTTTACCCTTTTGCCCTTTGCACCCATCGCCTCGAAGTACACTGCCAGCGTCTGTTCGGCGGACTTTTGCCAGGTGAAATTGGCTGCCTGAAGTAAGCCGCGCTCGCGCATGCCGCTACGAAGGTCCTCGTCGGTTAACGCCCGATGAATAGCCCCGGCCAGGGCGGTGACATCGGTTGGCTCGACCAGCAAAGCCGCGTCGCCGACGACTTCGGGCAGGGAGGAGGTGTTGGCGCAGACGACGGGCAAGCCACAGGCCATGGCCTCAAGAGGGGGAAAGCCGAAGCCTTCGTAGAGCGAGGGAAAGACGAACAGCCGCGCCAAGTTATAGAGAGCGAGCAGGTCCTGTTGTCCTTTAGGCTCAAAGAAAACTACTTCCGCTGCCATTCCCTCCCGTTCGACGACTTTGAAGACGTCCTCGAAGAGCCATCCCCTCCTGCCAGCGATCACTAGTTTGGTCTTTTCGAGGGATTCGCTGCCCTCGCGACGGAGAATTGACCATGCCTCGACAAGTCTCCCAAGGTTCTTGCGCGGCTCAATGGTGCCGACGAAGAGGGCGAAGTCTCGCGGGAGCCCGTTATCCATGCAGAACGTCTGCCTGTCAAGGCTATCGAGTGGCCTGAAAGAGGGGTCCACGCCAAGGTGAGTCACCGTTACCCGGTCTGGCGAAACGCCCAGTAGTCGAACCATATCCTGCTTGGTGCTCTCCGAGATGGCAATGATCCCGTCGGCGCTATCAACAGCGCGATATATCTGGCCGTAGTAACGTTTGGTCTCAGCCGTGACAGTGTCGGGAAAGAGGAGAAAAGCCAGATCGAGGACGGAGATCACCGATTTGAAGTTCCGGTGAAATGGAGGGATGAAGTCGGTGCTATGGAGAACGTCAAGACCGGCGAAGGCCAGTTCGAGAGGTAGAACGGCTTGCTCGAACCGGTTGTGAGGTGGGGTCCAGGCGGAGTGGCGACGAAAGCGAGGGCTGTCCGGCAGACGAGTGGCCTTGTCCTTCACGCTGAGAATCACTGTGAAATTGGGACCATCCCCGGCATTAGCGAAGAAGTCGATGAGCCTTCTAACGTACGTGTAGGTTCCTGCCTGCCTATAGAAGAAATGCCGTGCGTCGATCCCGACACGCATTATCTTGCGCTGCCTTCTCGCCTCTGCTGACGCCAAACTGCCTCCAGCCTGGGCGCTATTATTCGCCAATCGTAGAGGGAGATCGACCGCTTTCTTGCCTTTGCGGCCAAAGTCATGGCCAAATCACGATCCTTGACGAGGCGAACCACCCTGGCGGCAAAGTCCGATGGCAACTCGGCCAACAGAAGGTGCTCGCCATCGACCACGTCGATGCCCTCGGCGCCCATTCTTGTGCTTACCACGGGAACACCGCAGGCCATCGCCTCCAAAACTTTGAATCGCACGCCGCCGCCAATACGCATGGGTACGACATAGACGGCGGCCCGGTACATATATGGGCGGACGTCTTCAACCCCACCGACGATCTCCACGTTCCTACCCGCCGCTTCCCGCAGGGCTTTTGTCGGGTGACGGCCCACGATCTGGAGACGAGCCCGGGGAAGTTCCCGCAGCACAAGTGGAAAGACTTCTTTGCAGAACCAGACCATAGCATCTACGTTGGGACGAAAGTCCATCGTACCGATGAAAACTAGCGACGGATCGGCAGCAGGAGCCTCGGGACCAGTTTCGTCTTGAGATTGATCGCCAGGTTGAAAGAACTCGCAGTCGATGCCGTTGGATACCACTGCCACCTGGAGCGACGGATCGAGGGATAGAATGGCCTTTCTGTCGGCCGCCGAGACTGCCGTAACCGCCGATGCTTTCCGGCAAGCCTGACGCTCGTAGCTTCGGAGCTTCCGCCACTGAGCAAGGCTGTAGAAGGCCCCGGGCCATTTGGCCAGAGATCTCAGGTCGTTCTCCAAGGCCCGCCGCTGGAGAAGATACTCGGCATTGTGCTCGTCGAAGATGACAGCCGGTGGGGGTCGCGATCCACCGAGAATGATGTCCATATATGGCGCCATCTCGATTCCCTCGACCTGCAC
>JAUSEJ010000191.1 GCA_030650265.1 Dehalococcoidia bacterium
TTCGACAGCATCGTCAGGGTTGATCGTCACGGCGCGTTCCAGCCCGATTGCCCGGGCGTCATCCTGAGTGCCGTTGAAGTTGCAAAACTTGCATTGATCCCCGGTGGCGAAGTACTCGCAGTAACGTACCGGCATCATAGCGAAGCACCAGCGACGCTGGTCTATAAGAGTAAACACCGGTGTCCCCCGGCTGGTCAGAGGTTCTTCCATTACGTCCGATTTTGTGCTAAGGAAGTAGATATCGAGGTCGACCTGCTCCTCTCCCTCAAACAGGCCAAATTTCCCGGTGCCCAGGTCTCGAATCGTATAGGGGCTTCTGGTGCTTCTCTGGATCTTGACGCCCATGCCATTCTTCATAAACAGAGTGGCCGGGGTTTGGACATATCCCGATTGTTGACCCTCCGGTCTCTTCGAGGCCAGATCTCTCAGGCTCACATCCTGGTCGTAGCTCTGGTAGGAAAAATTGGGGGCCCGTACTACATGGCAAATCTTGTCAAGATCGTGGCTGTCCCTGACGCCATTCCTTAGGACCTCCCATTTCACGATGATCTCTCGGGGAATAGTCGGATACTTCTTCTGCAGTTCGTCGATTTTTGTCATCGCTCTCCTCCTCCTGATTTTGGGCGCAAAGAGGGAGGGTACTCCTCTGTTCACTGTGCCCTTTGCCTTTTTGCGCTCTTCCGCCTACTCTTACAGCTTCATCAGTTTATCATGGATTGCGGCCGGCGTATATCGCAAGAATTGCGTGATTCTTCCTGAAGCTTCGGTCTTAAGCCTGTGTCGGGAGCGATCTTCGAGACGCCTCAGGCTACTCGTGAGAAGAAGGTGATAATATTGGCGACCCATAGTCTTAAGGTCTCGTCGGTCAGCGTAAAGAGACCTCGGAATCTAAAGGGGTGGAGTCACAGGGCCTCGTTTGTGCTATAATCTGGTGTAACATGTAGACACGAGGAGTAGGGCAAATGAAACAGGCGACTGCGCAAAAAGAGCGTCTGAACCTCTACATTCGTAAAGATGTGGTTGAGGATCTGCGGAAATACGTTCCGGCCAGAGAGCGCAATCGCTTCATCGCCGAGGTGCTGACCCGCGAGGTCCGCCGCCTCAAACTAAGGGAGGCCCTCGAGATGTCGGCGGGGGCCTGGCGCGACGAGGATCACCCCGAACTGGCTAGTCCTGAGGACATTGACAATTGGATTCGGCGGTTCAGGGCGGGGATGGGCTGGGATCGATTAATACAGGGTTGTCAGGCACAAGATGGCTGACCACTTGCTGGACAGCGGCGTACTTATTCGCCATCTACGCGGTCGTCATGGCTATCGCGCCCTTGTTGAGCAGCTTGCCGGTGAAGGACAGCTCTGGATAGCCTCGATCAGTAGGCTGGAGGTGGTCGCAGGCATGCGGAACCATGAGCGGCCTGCCACTTTCGCCCTTCTCGACTCGCTGCTGACCTGTTCTCTCGACGCCGAGACGGCCGACGGGGCCGGCGAACTGATCAGAGCCTGGCGGTCAAGGGGCGTTGTCCTCGACCCAGGTGATTCAGTGATCGCCGCTTCTGCTATTCGCCACGGGCTGGCGTTAGTCACCACCAACGCCAAGCACTTTCCCATGCCGCAGTTGGCCGTCCTGGCCGTCGACGATCAAGGCGATCTTCACCCCTCTTCCGCAACGCCTTGAAGAGGCGTACAATACCATTGCTCGCTTTCGCGAAATTCTTTTGACCGCGAAAGTTCTAGTCGGATACACATGATGCTGACGGTCCTTCAGTGGAAGGACTGACCGCTAACCCAAGGAGGTGAAGAAATGCGGATTAACCCTCAGGTATTTCAGATCGGCACATCGTGGGGCTTGGACAACCATACCAAGCTCTACTTTTTGGAAGGCGAAAGAAAAGCAATCATCGACACCGGGGTCGACACCTCCCCCGAGCAAGATATCGCTCCTTACCTGTCTTATTATGGCTACAGGCTCGGCGACATCGATCTCATCCTGAACACGCACGGTCACTACGACCACGTCGACGGTAATCCCGGCATGCCTCAGGCCGAGGTCGCCATCCACGAGGAAGACACCTTCCTGCTGGAAGACCCGGAAGGCGCTTTTGATGCTTCTCGCCGCCTGGACCTGCGGTTGAGGAGCCAGTCTGTTATCGAGAGTGAGCGGGCCAGGTACGTTGCCGGCTTCAAGAAGCTGAAAGTTGACCGCCAGCTGAAGGATGGCGACGTCGTGGACCTCGGCAAAGGCATCCAATTACGAGTGGTTCATCTGCCAGGGCATACCAAGGGCAGCGTCGGATATCTCTGGGAGAAGGAGGGGATGCTGTTTATGGGCGACAGCGTTGCAGATCAGGATGTACTTGCAGGATTGCCAGCAGATCAACGATAGAATGTTGGAAGCCGTGGCTAAAGCGATTCACCGGCACTGGCAGGCGCCGCTACCGATCATCATCGCGGCCGCCGTTGACGAGCTTGCGACCCGCTTCTTCCTGCGCCGTGAACCATCTACCGGCCTGCCATCCCACGCCGTGCGCACCCTGGGAGCCTACTACGACGATCTAATAGGCAGTCTGTGAGAAGCAATCAGCACTCAGCACTCGGCACTCAGCGTTAAGCGGCGGTTTCGTTATCGTCCCCGGTAGACGGCGGGACGCTTCTCCATGAAGGACGCCACGCCTTCCTTGTGGTCCTCGGTAGTACGGCAGACTCCCTGTCCGTAGCTTTCGAAGTCGAGTTGCTCGTCGAGTGTATTGTATAAGCTGCGATAAGCCGCCCGCTTGATGAAGTTCTGGGCGATGGTCGGCCCCTGGGCG
>JAUSEJ010000220.1 GCA_030650265.1 Dehalococcoidia bacterium
TTCCTGCGCGAGTCGCCCATCGTTGTGGACAGCGAGGCCATGGCCGCTGCACTCGGACCAGTGCGGGCAATCGGACGGGAGACGGGTGTATCAGCTTATGATGCGACTTATCTGGAGCTAGCGGCTCGATTGGGGATACCATTGGCCACCCAAGATAAACGACTGGAGGCAGCCGCCGCCCGACTTGGGATACCCCTATTCGCGTAGGCGATGAAGATCGGAAATCAAGCAAAGAACTACCGATCGTCCGGTGCTTCCCGATCTTGGCCAGGCCGAACCGTAATCCAATGTTCTGATCCAGAACACCGACGGGACGCAAGCACCACGTAACGATCAACGCGGATTACACCAGATGGACGGGTTTCGCTGATCATTTACATCTAGTTCGCAGCGAATAGGCCCACTCAGGTGTACATCCGTGTCGATCGAAACCTTTGGCGCAGTCTGTGCAATTCAGACAGCTTAAACTAATGTTAGATAATGGTCAAGACCAGGCTGGCTGCCCTACTACTGACGCAGCGATAGCAGATACATCCACATGGCCTTTAGTTCGTTGTTGGTCATCTTGCCGTACTCGTTCGAGGGCATAGATTCATCCATTTGCTTGCCATCCGGCTTAACACCGGACCGCATGGTTCGGAGGAAATCTGTCTCGGTCCATTTGCTTAGCGCTGCCGGGGTTATGCCGGGAGCGTATTTTGCACCGGGCGCCATCGGTTGAGCGCCAGCGAGGTTGGCGCCATGGCAATCTTTGCAGCCGCCGATCTTAGTCAGGTACAGGCCGTATTCGGCCGATATTGTCTCCCTCGTGGCGTCAGGTCGCACTGCGGTATGGCTGATCAGGTCAGCCGGGAAGGGAGGGAAGCCGCCCGTGGCGAGAATAATCGATCCCATGAAACCGAGACTGGTTGGTGTGACCTCTTTGTCAACCGGTGGTATGCTCTTTAGATAGGCGATCAGATCGCCAAGGTCCTTGTTCGTCATGGTGTAGTAGCCATTGGAAGGCATGATCATGATGGCTGTTCCATTTTTGTGCAGGCCGTGACGGATGGCTCGCACCCAATCCTCGTCGCTGTACTGCTTGCCGATGCCGCCTTTTCCGGACGTGAGATTAGTCGCAAATACCGTGCCCACCGCGTCGTTCATGAACATCTGCCCGCCCGATAGATTGCTCCCATGGCAACCCGTACAGGCCGCCGTCGCTTCCGCGATGTGCTTGCCCCGATCCTTGTTTGCCGAATCAGTCGCGACTGCCAAAACCGCCTTTGGCACATCGTAGGTCTTGCCGTAGCGCCCATTGCCCATCACGAGGAGCACGAGCACGACGATCACTGCCAATCCAACCAGACCGCCAAGAACGATGCCTAGCCACTTGATGACTTTGTTCACCGAATCCTCCTCCATCAGCAAAAATGAGGTCACCTGCGTATTCTAGCACCCAGACAGCAGAAAGATCAAGCCCCTTTGCTGTGTTTTTGAAAATCTCGTAAAACAGTCCCATCCAGGCATCGGGATATCACGTAGAGCATGACGAATATGGTGATTGACAGGCTCAAGGGACGTAAAGAGGAGGTGGAGCTGAATTGGCCCAGAGGTAGCGGGCGGAAGACATGCGCAAATTGATCGCTTCTTGGAGCGCTGATGGCGAGTCAAAGCGAAGGCGATGGGCGAGGTAGTTGAATTCGCGCGAGGACTCCGGTGGTATGGCAAGGTCTTTGGCATTGTCGCGGACCACGCGCAGAGCATCGATAAGCTGCCGAAGAAAATTGTAGCTGTCGCGCAACGTACTGGCTGTCTCGTGTCCGATGTACCCATGCTCGTTCAGCAGCCCGATGGTCCTGATGGTGTTTGTAACGCGGACAGCGGGATCGGCGTGTCCTGCGGC
>JAUSEJ010000522.1 GCA_030650265.1 Dehalococcoidia bacterium
ATCCAGACGATGATCGGGACGACGAGAAACGGCAAGCGCGCGATCAGAACGAATATCTGGTAAGAAACGTCCGGCCCACCCAGGAGCGAGACGGCAAAATCCAAGTACGGTCCGAAGGGCCAGTAGAGCACTCGCTGCACAGTGTACCACAGGGATGGGAAGGTGGCCGTCCACACGAAAGCGTTGACGACCACCACCAAACTAGTTGCAAAGTAAAGCAAGGCCAGGAAGCCCGCGCTGCCCCACGCCAGGGCGTTATTTCTCGATGGGCGTGTCGGTTTCATTTCCCCATTCTTGCCAGGAGCCATCATAGTTGCGAACCTTCTCATAACCAAGCAGCCTTAGCGTCAAGTACGTTACCGCCGACCTTTGGCCGGTTTGGCAGTGAGCGTAGACATCCTTGTCCTTTGTCACTTTCTGATCTTGATAGATCTTGGTTAGCTCGGCGACGGACTTGAAGGTGGCATCGGCGGTGAAGAGAGTTCGCCAGTCGATGTTTACTGCCCCCGGCATGTGCCCGCCCCTCTTGGTTCGCACGTCTTCTCCCCTATACTCTTCGGGAGAACGGGCGTCGATGATGACAATACCGGGTTTGCCTAGGGCCGCCTTCATCTCGGCCAGAGTCACGTTCCTGGCGGGCTCAGCCTTTACGGTGAGCTTAACGGTAGTCAAGGTGGGCTCGGCTGTGGAGATCTCTTTGTTCTCCTTCTGCCACTTCTTAAAGCCACCGTTGAGTACCGAGACTCTATTATGACCGTAGTACTCCAGAGTCCAAAGGATCCGGGAAGCCGAAGTCTCATTTCCGGCATCGTAAACTATGACTCGATTGTCGTTGCCGATTCCCTTGCGACCGAACAGGTCGGCGATCTGCTCCGGGCTGCCGGCCATGCCTCCGGGTCCAGTGGGAAGAAAGGTGTCTCCGACCGGTATGCTCACTGCCCCTTTGATGTGTCCGGCTTTGTAATCGTTTGCCGCACGAGCGTCGATGATGCGAATGCTCGGGTCGGCAAGCTTTTGAGCCAGCCAATCAGATTCCACGAGCAAATCAGAGTTTGCCAGGCTGGCTGGCGCCGCTGTGGGCTGGACCGCCGCTTTGGTTGGCGAGGGAGGGGCAGGCGGCGAAGTGGGTGACGCGGGTGAAGCGGGCGAAGTGGCACAGCCGGCCACTGCCAAAGCCAAGATGACGATAGCGATCGCCAACCCGGCAATGAGGCCCCGCCCTCTCCTCACTGCCACTGGTCCAGTTTGTTTCCATAGTCTTGTCATAGTGTCGATTTCCTTTCCTAATTGATTGTGCTACTCACCGGAGGGCCCCCTCACCCTGACCCTCTCCCCCTTGCGAGAGGGAGAGGGAACTGACTTCCACTTTTCTCTCGCCAGATGAATTGGGCCGGTCCGTCTGCCCCCTCTCCCTTTCGGTAAAGGGAGAGGGTTGGGGTGAGGGTTCGTCCCCTAGCGGATCTTCATGAACAGATGTTTCAGCCCCTCCTTTGCTTTGT
>JAUSEJ010000229.1 GCA_030650265.1 Dehalococcoidia bacterium
GCTCCTGCGCGGCAGGCCGTTTCGGCGCCGAGACGGGCAGTTGGCCCTGGCCCGGCGTCCGGTTCTTGCCGCAATTGCGGTCAGGCGATTGCGCAGGGGACCCGCTTCTGTCCCTCCTGCGGGTCTCAGGCATCTCTTCCCGCTCCTGCGCCGGCGTTCTGTTCCCAGTGCGGCCAGGCCCAGCCGCCCGAAGCCAGGTTCTGCGCCGGCTGTGGAGCGCCAGTGCCGGCCGGTCCCGTTTAGGCAACCGCGAAGGCGGACGTCATACGTGGCATCCGCCGCCCTTGCCGTCCGGCCAGTCCAAATCGAGGTCTTAGCGAGTTCTTTTGCTAATGAACTGTTTCGCTGAAAGGAAGTGGTCGAGGTGCAATCATTCCCAATGGCCGGTCTTCAGAGGCTACGACGTGTTATCTCAACGAAGATGACGGACCACAACCAGGGCGGCCAAGCGAACCTTCGTCCGGACATTGCAGGCCGGAGAGTGCGCTCTCTGGCCAGGCGGACCATCAGGAGCTATGGCCCGACCTTCCTGCTAATCTTCTTCGTCATGATCCCCTGGCTCAGCGTGCCCTTGACGGCGCAGGCCAATGCGACACCCTCGTTTATGCTCCCCGAATCGGGTGGACTGGTCGTGCCGACGACTACCTCGGCGGTCAGGATCGACCGTGAGAGGCTGTCGTTCGACCTCACGGGGGACCTGAATCAGGCTCTGGTAAAAGCGAGCTACGATCTGGCCAATGTCAGTGGCAAGGACGTGAGCCTCGACCTCACCTTCATCGCCAGCCAGAGTGGAGCGCTGGTTGTATCTCTGGACGGAACACCACTAGTGGTGCGAGAATCGCCGACTGATGGATTGCCAAAGGAATGGGTTGCCATTACCAGCGGCATCGACCCGCTGACCGGGCAAGATTACGACCTCGGCGGGCCTCTCGATAGCCGGGAGGGCTCCCGCGCCTTTTCATTTCGCCTGCAATTACCGGCCGGCAAGTCGGGCACGCTGGATGCCCGCTATACGGCGCGTCTTGGTTTTGACCGCGATAGGTACAGCTACAACGTTCATCATCTGGCCTACGTTCTGGGACCTGCCAAGAACTGGGCGGGGTTTGGCACGCTGGATGTTTCGGTCATAGTGCCCTCCCGATACGTCCTCGCTTCGTCTCCCTCCCTGAACAAGATCAGCAATAGTAACGGTGCCGCTCGCTACGGTGGGACGTTCCAGGGCATCCCCGGCGAGTTGCTCAGACTATCCACCGTAGCATCGGCGGCATCAGCGTCGAGCGATTGGGAGACGGGAAAGACGGTCCTTGCTTTCGTCATACCGCTAGCAGTCGCTCTGATCATGTGCCTGGTCTACGGATACCTGTTCTCGCGCCTCAAGCGACCGTGGCTTGCCGTCTTTTGCGCCATCTTCCTGGCGCCGCTTGCTACGCTAGCCGTATCGTGGCTGGTGTTCACCGTGCCGCCAGACAACCTGATACTGCCGGCGATCCTGTCGGGCGACCCTGACCTTGGGAGCTCTACTACATACGCGTCGTTCTTCTTAATCTTCGTATGGGCCCTCTGGATGCTTGCTGTGTTGGTCATGGCCAGTATCATCGCCGGCGTTTACGCCGGCAGAGGTTCGTCGCGGCGAGCCAGAGGAGCCTATTAGGAGATTGGCATCCCAGAATTGCCGGCTACTGGCGGCAGGTCGTGACCCGTCATTCCCAAGTCTTTGACGAGCCCGTTGTGTCGGCAGGAAAGGACAGGGATATGTTCTGCCAAAAGGAGAAGCGCCTGGTTTTGCGTGCATCCCTCTTGGAACAACGCTTTCGGCCGCGGTCCTTCAGCTCAAGGACCGCACTCCATAGCACAAATGAGCCCGATCCCACGCACAACGATGGTGCAGGCCGTTGACAATCGTGCTATAATGCTTGCCGTGCATCGTGGGAGGCCGGAAGACAGGATGGCGAGGACGATGGGCGATTCTGACTCACGCGCTGCTCGATAATATTAGAATTTGGCCCTCGACGGGCCGAGGATGAGGTGGCAAATGAATTGTAGCTCATGCGGTGCGGAACTCGATCCCGGCACAAGGTTCTGCGCGAGTTGTGGTGCGCCGGTAGTGACCAGCCAGTTCTGCGTTCAGTGCGGCAACGAGATAGGGGCAAATGTCGTCTTTTGCCCTGGCTGCGGGGCTAACCAGCGTACCGCAGGGCCTGCCGCTGGCCCGCAGTACCAACAGCCCGTTTCATATGGGATGCCCCCGAGAGGGCAACCGCGTGGCATGGTAGATGGCGAAATTCACTACAAAGGTATTTGGTCCCGCTTCTTCGCCGCGTTGATCGATTCAATCCTTTTCTTCATATTCGCCGCGATAATGGCCACCAGATACGGCACTGTCACGGCCGATAGCTTCAATCTGGAGGGAGTACCCGCTCTAGTAACCTACGGTGCTTATGGGCTCTATTTCGTTATCTTTGAGGGTTGGTTCAAAGGCACCATCGGCAAGCTGATTCTTGGTATACGTGTAGTCAAGGCCAGCGGCCGCTCCCCAGGCCTCGGCAGGGCGATAGTGCGTAATCTCATGCGCATCGTCGATGGACTCTTTCTGTACCTGGTTGGCGTCATAGCGGTTTCGCGGTCGCCATGGAAGCAGAGGGTGGGGGACCGCGTCGCGGGTACTTTCGTCGTGTCGCGCCGGAGCGCTAAGGCGATGCGCGACGCCTCCGGAGGTTAGTAGTTCCCAGTGGTTGCCTTGCTGGCAGTTCTGTCCGTCATTTCCGGGTCTCGAATGAACAGCCCCGCTTCTCTGCCTGTAATACAAGGACGGGGAGCGGGGCCCTCAACGTGTCGAAGTTCCTGTTCGCGCTTCTGCGTCAGCGCTGTGCTTTTCCTGGCAGGAGCACGACGTTGAACTTCCAGCCACGCGCTTTGGCAACGCTTTCCACAGCCCTGCGGATCAGGGCGTAATCCCAATCGTAGTCGATTGACTTCCCCGTGGGGCCGTACTCCTCATCGTGTTCCATACCGGCGCGCGTGTTCCCTGCGGTCTTGTAAGTTTCGATCTTGAAGCCGGCGAAGGTTGGCATACCCCAGCCGGCCTCTTTGACCATCTCCCAGAAGACCACGGTGCGCTCCGCCTCCTTCATCAGCACGCAAGCCGAGTACTCTACCTTCTTCCTGCCAAGCGCCCACCCTGCGTTGGCCAGCAGACCCGCTATCTCGAGATCGCTCTTGGCCCCGCGAGTGACGACAACCTTCGGGTTCCGGGCGATAGAGGCCTCGATCTCTCGCAACAAATCCACCTTGCTGGCTACCTGTTGGTATTGAGCGATTGGACCTGGCGACACGGCGGTCACAGACAGCTTGACGCCGCACTGCTTACAGAACTGTTCCCCTGGATTAACTTTACCCCCGCATTGGTGACAGAACATCTTTGGTCTACCTCCCTTGTTCAACTGTCCATCACGGCCAACATAGCGCCCGTTTCTGACACGCCTGCAACTCCCGCCAGCCCGGCCTTCTGCCATAATTGTGGCCAAGTAATTGTGCCGTCGAGCCGATTCTGCGGCGCCTGAGACGCACAGACTCGGCGGCGACACGCAGCCGGGAGGGTGAACATGAAGCGACGGCAAGGTTCCAGTCTGGCCAGAGGTCTCCCATGATCTCACTGAATCAGACCCGGGTCCGAGCGTTGTTCCACCACATTCCCAGCGGGTCCCTCTGATTCGGACGAAAGCGAGCACGCTCCTCCACGTCAAGGAGTAACCGCGCGATCTGGGGCGCTTCCATGCTAGCAAACTCTACCCATTGCTTGATTACCTGAGCCGTTGACAAGATCGGCGATTCTGTTCCTTCTATGAAGAACTGACTGAAAACACGTCGGGCCCCGAGGTCATCTGTGACCAGCATACCAGAACGGTGAACTGCTAGTACGCATGCCGCGGCCTCCCCGTCGTCCATCACTCGAGCGAAGTGAACGAACGTGGCCATTTCGTCAGGCGATTCAAGCCTAGCTACAGAAATAAGGCCCTGTTCCTCAAGAACTCTCAGATCAACCTTAATCCGTGAGTGAATCCAGCGATGGTGCGTCCTTGCTGTCTGAAGGTATGC
>JAUSEJ010000523.1 GCA_030650265.1 Dehalococcoidia bacterium
GTTACAGTTATTTGTTTACGGACGCTTAGCAATGTCGAATTGGCCTCTGTCCCACTCCACTAGCGCCAAACGGCTGTGGAGGCGGGCCGCACCCACCGCGTCGCCAGCCCGTTCTCGCTCGACCAGCGCCTCGTCCCAAACGTCGACAGCAGCTTCGGGCCTGCCGACTCGTTCCAACGCCTCACCCAGACGATCGAGCAGCCATGGTAGCAATGGCTCTTCCCGATCGGCGAGACTCTCCGTGAGGCCCCTCCTGCGGGCGATGGCTAGGGCGGCCTCAAAATGCCGTGCGGCCTCCTCGTTGGCGCAAAGGAGAAGCGCTCGCTCCCCGGCAGCCACCAATGCTGCCAGCGCCCGCTCTGAGTCTGCCTCGGAGCCAGCCCCCAGATAATGACGAGCCAAGCGACTCATGGCGTTCTGTTGCCCCTCCGCAAGGGACTCGATCGCCTTTATTGCCGTGAGGTGGGCACGACGACGCTCCATCTCCGGCAATTCGGCATAGGCAACCTCCTGGATGAGCGGATGAGTTATGCTATAGGTCACATCTAACCCGTCTATCCCATCGGCCACCAACCCAACAACTCTCAACCGTCGCAAGGCACCAAGGATGGTTTCCTCCTCCAGGTCGCTAGCAGTGCGCAGAATGGCGTGCGACGTCGCGTCACCCATGATTGCGAGCAGGTCCAAGACTCGCCTCTCGATGGTTGCCAGCCGGTCCAGTCGCTCCAGAATCAGGCGTCGGACATTCTGCGGTAGGCCCGTGGCCCCGTCGGGATTGAGGACCCATCCATCATTCTCGCCTGTACTGCGCTTGAGCTTGCCGGACTGGATGAGGGCGTCAATGAGCGCCTCGATGAAGAGAGGCGTTCCGCCGGCGCGGGCGTCGAGAAGAGATAGAAGGCCATTCGGCGCGTCTCCACCAAGGATACCTCTGATCAGCTTATGCGATGCATCCGGCTTGAGACGGTAGAGAGCCATTTCATCGGCCAGACCGGCTCGCTGCAGCGGCTCTACCAACTCACGCAGACGATGAGCGGAATCCATGGAGCCGGCGCGATACGAGGCGAGGATCAAGCCCGCTTGGTCGGACAGACCGCGTGCCAGGTAATGCAGAAGTTCGAGGGTCGCAGAATCAGCCCAGTGCAGATCGTCAATGAAAAGAGTGACAGGCGCCTCCTGCGTTAGCCGTTCGAAGAAGCGTGATATGGCCTCGAAAAGACGGGTTTTCTCAAGGGCGGGGTCGTCCAATCCTTCCATCGCAAGGACCGATGGGGGAAGTCGAAGACCTTCGAAAAGATGTCCGAGGCTCGGTAAGTCGCCTGCAAGGCTCTTCAGGCGGGCGGGGTCAGCCTTGCCTATCAGCGGACGAAAGGCGTCGACAAGCGGGGCATAGGCCAACCCAACTTCGAGGGGATAAGCCCTCCCATCTAGGATTGTGAAGCCACGCTCCTTCGCCACAGCGAGGGCTTCTCGGGCGAGGCGAGTCTTGCCGATACCGGGCTCGCCGGTGAGGAAGATTACCCCACCCTTACCATGGGAAGCGAGAGCTAGCGCTGCAGCAAGACGCTGTAATTCCTCCTCTCGACCAACAAAGGGGGAAGCTGGTATTGACCGCACTTGTCTGACAGGTGTAGAGGTACTCTTAGAATCTCCCAGTTGCTTGGCCATCTGCAACCGCCCCCCGGACCAGCGCACTTTGGTGCCTCGCACCAAAGCAAGGGTCATAACTCGTCACCGTGATTCTCTACTCGGAAAGCCAGTTGACAGAGGACCGACAGATGCTGTAGATGACCGTTCTCTATCAATAGGAATTAATTCATGTCGTCTTTGACTTTTCGTCTAACGCAGGCGGTTCGGTAGGTCGTCGTTGACCGTTGTTCGGTGAGATGAAGTCTTTAGGTCGCTTTGACTCTCGATAGCCGCGCTGCCCTCTTTGCCTTGGCAGGCATATGGACAGCAGACACCAGTATAATACCATTCGGAAGCATGCACGTCAATGGCTCGAAGTCGGGCAAAGCCAATCTATGCTTCCTGCCTAGAAGACGCGCTTATGGGCGATGACGTTATTGTATTGACAAACCTTGCCCTGGTGGGTTAAATATGGCTGAGATTCCCCACCTGACCGAAAGCAGGCTAGGCATGGATTATCAAGCGGCTCTGCAATACATCATGGGCTTCACTGACTACGAGCGGGAGTCTCGACTCGCCTTGTCGCCCGCCAATTTCGACCTGCGACGGGTCGATGCCCTGCTGGCCAGGCTGGGGAATCCCCATCTGGCCGCCCGGACGGTACATGTCGCCGGCACTAAGGGCAAGGGTAGCACGGCAGCCATGATCGCGTCGATGATCCACGCCGCCGGCTTTAGCGTCGGTCTCTTCACTTCCCCCCACTTGCTCTCCTTCCGTGAACGCATACAGGTGAACGGCCACAATATTCCCGAGGAGCGACTCGCAGCGATTGTTGACAGGATGAGGCCCGAGGTCGACGTAGTGCTGTCGCAAGAAGCCGAATTCGGGCGCCTGACTACTTTCGAGTTGATCGCTGCTCTCGCTTTCGTCTACTTTGCCGGGAAGGTTGTAGACTTTCAGGTCGTGGAGACCGGTCTCGGCGGCCGGCTCGACGCGACGAATGTGGTTTCTCCCCTGGTGACGGTCATCACGTCGATCAGCCTGGACCATACGTCGATCTTGGGAAATACGATTGCCGAGATCGCCAGGGAAAAGAGCGGCATAATCAAGGCGGGGAACATCGCCGTGATGGCGCCGCAGTCCGCGGAAGCGGCAGACGTGATCGGGGCTATCTGTGGCGAAAAGGGCGTGCGCCTGCTAACCGTCGGGCAGGATGTCACCTGGCGCTCCGGCGAAAAGCGACTGGATGGACAAGAAATCGCCATTCGGGGGCTACTGGATAATTACGATGTCTGGATTCCCCTGTTAGGGGCCCATCAGCAGGAGAACGCCGTCAC
>JAUSEJ010000238.1 GCA_030650265.1 Dehalococcoidia bacterium
CCTCCTCTGCCCGTTTGCGATCACTTATGTCTGACAGGACACATACTACGCCGGTAACCAGATTCTCCATGTCCAGCAAGGGATACGCCGTGACGCTCATCCATCGTTCGCCTTGCGCAAAGACCTGAGATTGCTCGTGTCGTGAATGTAACGCTTGAACGTAGACTGAGTCTTCAGCGTCCTCCGCTTTGCAGCCTATGAATTCGTCACAGGGATGCCCAAGGATCTCACTGAAAGGCGACCCTATCTGCTCCTGCATCGCCATGTTGCAGCGCGTGACCCTCAATGCTTCGTCCAATACCAGAACGCCTTCCCGGATGCCGTCGATGGTAGCCCTCCATTCCCTGGCCGCCACCTCTATGGCCTTCTCAAACCACTTCCTCTCCGTCATGTCCCGCACGATCATCCCGGACCCGATTGCCTTGCCATCCACGTCGATGATCGGAAACGCGCTTACGGAAACCTCCACCAGCCTTCCGTCTTTCGTGATCTGCACCGTCTCATAATGGTCCAGCCGTTCTCCGCCCCTGGCCAACTCCGATATTCGCCTCAGTTCACCGACCCGATCGGACGGGGTCATCTTCGCCATAGACCCGCCTTTTGCCTCTTCCGCCGAGTATCCGTAGAGTCGCTCGGCGGCGGGACTCCAGACTGTGATCAGACCGTCTGGATTCAACCCGATGATGGCATCGTCAGACGACTCAACTATGGCCGCCAACTGGGAAATCACTTCTTCTTCCTGTTTGCGCCCGGTTATCTGCTCCTGAAGCGACTGGCTGACTGCTGCGAGCTCTTCGCTTCGCTCTCGCACGTTTTTCGATAGGCCCTGTAGCTGCTCTTCCAGCCCATCTATCAAACGTTTTCGTTCGGCGACCCGACGCTCCAAGGGACGAAAGCCCAGAAGGTACGCGGCTGGCGCTACTCCCACCAGCAATGCAAGGGCGTCGGCAAGAGCCCTTTCGAACTGGGAAAGAGCCACAATTTGGGGGAGGGCTAACATGACCCCTATCTCAACCGCCATAACCCAAACGAACAACAGGCATAGGGCAAAGAAAGGTTCCAGGCGAAATCGTCCAGGCAATTTGTGTTCCCCAGGGGGAACGTCCAGTGATGCAAGTGGAATATGAGCGCCCTTCATTTCAGGATACGCCGTCCCGTCTACCTTCAATGATGAACAGGTCCGAGGCATCGTAAAAGGTGTTTGGGATGGAACCCGCGTGCGCCTTGCCCACATTCGGCCGGTTGCGTCTACCCTGATGCCAAATCACAGGCACGGGGTGGTCTCCATATGTGACGCCGCAAAGAACTGCGCATCCTGATTTGCCCCTGCCAATTCGGCGCCATCCAACACGCGGTTCGATGCGTGGTTTGCGCAACTCTTCATGACGCTTCACAACAACTGTCATTCCGGCGCAGGCCGGAATCCAGGAGAACTGACTCTGCCCTGACGTATCCCTTTACGCCTACCGCTAACATATCTAAGATCTGAAGAAAGCACGCTTCTAGTGCCCGCTCTCTGGATTCCGGCCAGCGCCGGAATGACAGGGTCGTATCACCAACGTCGGTAGGGGCGATGGCACTGCCTCGCCCGCCGGCGGCGCCGCCGCTGGCTGCCTCACGTGATAGGGGCGATGGCACCGCCCATGTGTCCAACTATTCATTACCCTCGTCGGTCCAACCGGCAGTTACTGGCAAATCGCAGTGCCTTCCTTCTCTCCGTGTCGACGCATTACCAGTTTGTCATTCCCTTGTAGACGGGAATCCAGGCCACTGGCCCAGCCGTACCAATCCCCTCTCTTGGAGACGCAATATCATGATCGTCCTGTTCTGGATTCCCGTCTTCACGGGAATGACAGGTCGTCAGTGGACCCGGCTTGCCTCCTCGGAATAGTTAGAGCAGATGTGGCACTGCCTCGCCCGCCGGCCGCTCTTGCCTCGCGTGACGGCGCCAGCCTGATGCAGAGCATGGCATCCCAACCAGGGCCAACCTCAGATGTCCGGCCACGCCTCTTGGACATTATCGAATTTCCGATCTGCATTCGCAAGAATTCTCCCTGGCCCTACCCGGTCCCTTCACAGTTGGACAGTACCCCAGCAACGCATTATGCCGCCGATTTACCGATCTTAGTACTCCATTTCATAAGTACCATAACGTATTATGAGCTTGCTTACCGGGACATGTTGTGCCATGGTGGCGACCAAGGAGGTCGTCCATCGTCATCTTGGACATACCGATGTCATTCCCGCTGCATCTAACAATGTCATTCCCGCTGCATCTAACAATGTCATTCCCGCTGCATCTAACAATGTCATTCCCGTGAAGACGGGAATCCAGGGGACGCCAGCATAATACGCGCTCCATGCCCACACCCAAGCGCTCAGGCATCTGTGCGGGAAGCCCGTCAGGAAGCATCTATGCCGGCCACCGGGTCTTTCTGGTGCTGGTAACCCCCCCGCCTTCGCGGGGGTCGTAGGTCACGCCGATGTGGAGAGCGCCATTTCTTTTACTGGCGAGGATGTAGACGTAATGTTGCTTATCG
>JAUSEJ010000245.1 GCA_030650265.1 Dehalococcoidia bacterium
AAAGCAAGATCGGCCACCCGCTCGAACCCATCTCCGGCTTCAATTCGTCGGGCGACACCGCGCCAGTTTCGTCGAATGTGGTTGTCGTACCAGTCTCTGTCGGGCATGCCCATACCTCACAATTGATCTGAGTGTATTGTAACACAGCATTCTGACAATGTCAATAGCTAATTATCAGGACAAGCCGTCAATGTCAACCGCCCCATTCCATGCCTTCCTACAGCGTGATGTAAACTACAGGCAGGACCACCTAAACTTATGAGATGCAAACACGTAAACTGCAACCAAGCGATGTGAGCGACGAAGAACGGACCTTCGTTTGACAAGGAGTAGAAGATGCGATAGTATCCGAAAGAGATTTTGGGGGTGTTTTCGGCAATGACAAGACTATTTTTGGTGCGGCACGGCCAGACCGATTGGAATAACTCGAAGATGTTCCAGGGACATCAGGACACAGAGCTAAGCGATCTGGGCATTAGACAGGCCGATTGCCTGGCGGAGAGGCTGGCTAGCGAGAAAATAGACGCGGCCTACGCCAGCGACCTCCAGCGGGCCTATCGCACGGCCACCATCGCCCTGAAGCATCACCAAATCCACGTTGTTCCAGATCTCCGTCTACGCGAGATGTTTTTCGGCGCCTTCGAAGGAATGACCGCCGCTCAGTTCGTTGCCCGCTATCCCGAGGAATGGCAGCGCTGGAACGATGATTGGGTGGACGTGTCCCCGGTCGGCAGCAGCGATACCCTAAAGCACCTTACGGAGAGGGTGGAGAAGTTCTTCAACGAAGTGAAGCTGGCTCATCCCGATGAAACGGTCCTCGTGGTGGGTCACTCCGGCACCCTGAGAGCATTCCTCTGCCTCACCCTCCATATCGACTTGAAATACTTCTGGCAACAGCGCCTTGATAACACCTCTATCACGATCATCGATACCTACGGGGAGAGAAACATAGTCTCGTTGGTGAACGATACCTGCCACTTGAAGGACCTCTAGCGTGACGGCCAAGACCATCATGGTTCAAGGGACCGCCTCTTCGGCAGGGAAAAGCATTCTGGTCACCGCCCTCTGTCGCATCTTTAAGCAGGATGGGCTGAGAGTCGCGCCCTTTAAGTCCCAGAACATGTCTCTCAACTCCTTCGTTACGAAGGATGGCGGCGAGATCGGTCGCGCCCAGGTCGTGCAGGCCGAGGCGGCGGGCATCGAGCCTACCGTCGATATGAACCCTATCCTCCTCAAGCCCGAAGCCGAGGCAAGGTCGCAGGTGATCGTCCTGGGCAAGCCCTCCACCACCCTTTCAGCCGTCGAATATTACCAGCGTAAGTCCAGCTTGCTTGGCATCGTCGAGGATGCTCTGGCCAGATTGCGCGCTGCGTACGATGTCGTGGTCATCGAG
>JAUSEJ010000248.1 GCA_030650265.1 Dehalococcoidia bacterium
GCGTGATTTGGATAAAGTCTAGCTTACGACCTATCGCCAATGATAGGGCCTTACGCACCCTGACGTCGCCAAGCGGATATTTCTCGGGGTGGTCCAAGTCCCAGAATAAGTAGGCCATTGCCCGGCCTCCCCCGTCATGGACATAAAGACGCAAACCGGCGGCCTTTATTGTGGGCGCCGAATCAGCCGTGACTTCGGCCAAGTCCAGCTCCCCCGTCTTGAGCATTGCGACCTTGGTTGCCTCATCGGAAACAATGAGATGGGTGATGTTCTTGAACTGAGGAACCTGTCGCCAGTGACTCTCCACTGCCTCGAGCTCGAGACGGTCCCCGGGGATGTAACTCACGAACCTCCACGGGCCGCTGCCAATGGGATTCTTCCTGAAGTAATCTACGCCTTTCTCCTGAATGTACTTCTTGGGCACTATGGCAGCGCCGCCCCCCATTTCCGAGATGCCTTCCAGAAGCTCAAATCGAGGACTCTTCAGACGAACCACCACAGTGAAATCATCCTTGAGATCCACGCCTGCAATGATGGCGCGCCACTGCGACGCAAAAATACTGGTGGACTCGGGCGCCATTATTCTCTCTAGGCTGAACTTTACATCCGCGCCGGCGAGGTCGTCGCCATTGTGAAACTTGACACCCTTTCTGATGTAGAAAGTATGGGATAGCCCATCTGTGGCTATCTCCCACCGCTCGGCTATCCCCGGCCTGATTTTGGCGTCTGTAGATTACGTTTTAAATCTGACCCTACTTTCCGCCCGAAAACTGACCCACCCCATGTAAGTTCAGGTGGAATCATCGCATAGATCGGGTGGTTTTTCAAGGGCCTGAATTAGCTTCCCTTTCATCCTGAAGCTTGGACCCGAGATAAGGAACACGTGGCTGTAATGCAATAGCCTATCGAGTATGGCCATGGCGATGATTTCGTCGCCGCCGAATACCCTGCCCCAGTTGTCGAAGGTGACGTTACTGGTGACGATCAGCGACGAGCGAGTATACATGTGACTTACCAACTGGAAGAACAAGTTGGCCTGATGGGAATTCATCGGGGTGTAGCCGAGCTCGTCGACGATGAGGAGATCCAGGCGCCCGAGGTTCTCGATCAGTTTGCCGAGGTTTCGTGAGACTTCGGCAGCGAGAAGTTGCTCCAGCAGTTCGGGGGCGTGGGTAAATAGGACTCGTTTTCTCGCTTGGCAGGCACGCAGCGCAAGGGCGATTGAGAGATGAGTCTTCCCAATGCCCGGCCGGCCCACGAAGATAACGTTTTCAGTCTTACTCAAGAAGCCGAGTTCAGCCAGTTCCCGGATACGAGCGGCGGAAAGGGAGGGTTGGAAGGTGAAATCGAACGCTTCTAAAGTGCGCAACATCGGGAAGCGGGCTTTGGCAACACGAGCATTGACGGAGCGGTCGGTCTTAGCGGCGATCTCTTCATCGAT
>JAUSEJ010000254.1 GCA_030650265.1 Dehalococcoidia bacterium
CCCGCACCGCCGTGTTCTGGGTGACATCCAGCAGCGCTTGCAGGGTTTCCGTCATGGGTATGCCGCCAGTGATCAGGCTACCCATGGTATCGGTGATGCGGGCCATGTTCAGCTTTATTATCAGTGGCCCGAAGATCGGGAGGCCGACCAGAATATGGTCGATTCGACGCTTCCCTGCTGGAGTGCGGGAATACATCAGGCCGCCGACGATGATAACCACGGTCGCCATGAGCATCTTGGTCCCCCAGACGCCCATGAAACCCACCGTGAAAATCAGCATGCGGGTCGGCAGTGGCAGCTCGGCGCCAAACTCCTTGAACAAGCCCATCATATTGGGCAACGCTACGACCATCATAATGTACATAGCGATGCCCGCCGTCAGCAGGACGAAGGCGGGATAGGTGAGGGCCGAGGTGACCTTGCCCATGGCGGCCTTCCGCCGCTGCAAATAGGCCGCCACATTGTCAAGGGCTGTGTCCGCCCGCCCGGTGTCCTCCCCAACCTTTAGCATGCGGGTGAAAATAACCGGGAAAGCCGACGGATGACGGGCGCAGGCCTCGGACAGCGTTGCGCCCTCGCCAATATCCTCGATTATTTCCGCCAGTATGGCTTTCAACGCTGCCTTGGTCGACTGCTCTTGAATCAACTGGAGGGCGGTATAGATGTTTATGCCAGCCCTGACCAGAAAGGCCAGTTGGTTGGCAAGAGCGATTATGTCTTTTTCCTTGACGCCGAAGAGGCTGGGAACCTGCTCGTGCCAGACGATCGGCTTCCTGGCCTTCTTCAAAGCTACAATGGTCAGGTCATTGTCCCACAGAAACTGCTCCGCAGCTTGCTCGGAATCGGCGGCCGCGACACCTCGCACGAGTTGTCCTTGCCGGTCATAGGCTTCATAGTTGTATGGCATGGTTGCTACACCTGACTCCTGGCCGGAGGACGCGGCGGCGCCGCACCGCCGCTCGTCTTATCGGCGACCTGACGACGCAGATCGTCCGGGTTGGTGGCCCGAATTAACGCTTCTTCGAGTGATACCCTTCTGGCCAACACCAGATCGCGCAGATGCTGATCGAGTGTCTGCATTCCGAACTGCGCCCCCATAGCGATGGTGTTCGCCAATTGATGGGTCTTGGCCTCCCTAATCAGATTGCGCACGGCGGGCGTGCCAAGCATGACCTCCACCGCCGCTACACGACCCTTACCCTCAAGGCGCGGCAGAAGGGCTTGCGAGAGAACGGCTTCCAGGCAAAGGGAGAGCTCCTGGCGGATCTGCTGCTGCTGGGCTGGCGGAAACACGTTGATGATCCGATCGACCGTCTGCGCTGCTCCCATTGTATGCAGCGTCCCGAAGACGAGGTGGCCCGTCTCCGCCGCTGTGATGGCCGTGGCGATGGTCTCGAGGTCACGCATTTCGCCCACGAGGATGACATCCGGGTCCTGTCGCAAGGCGGCCCGCAGAGCGATGGCAAAATCCCGCGTGTCTCCGCCTACCTCCCGCTGGGTCATGAACGATCGCTTATCGCGATGCAGGTACTCGATGGGGTCCTCGATCGTTACGATCCGGCTGCACTCCCGGGAATTGATGAAGTCGATCATGGCGGCCAGGGTTGTCGACTTGCCCGAGCCGGTGGGTCCGGTAACCAGCACCAAACCATTCCGACGCCCCGCCAGAGTCTGACATATAGCGGGCAGACCAAGGTCGGCCAGATCCGGCACGTTGACGGGAATCATCCGGAACGATAGACCGATGCTGTCCCGCTGAAAGGCGGCATTTACGCGAAACCGAGCCACGCCTGGCAGACCGTAGGCGAAGTCCAATTCCCTCGTGGACTGAAACCGCTGCAGCAATTCTGGTGAGGCGATCTCCCCCAGAGAAGTGGCTATCTCGGAAGGGGCAGCCGGCGCTTGTTCCGCCAGGAGGTGCAATTGCCCATCAATACGAAGAACGGGTGGACTGGCTGCCTTTATGTGCAGGTCTGAAGCGCCCCTGCTAACCATCAAGTTCAGTAAGGCCTGTAATTCCATAGGTCTACAAAAACCCCTCACCCAAAGTAGACCGACTCGGTCTCGGAGACCGAGTCGGTCTGGTACGCCGCGCCGCCCTACATCACCAGGCCCAGATAGGCCGCCAGAATCTGGGGACCCCAAAAAAGCGTCACGATGGCGCCGAACGAAAGAAAGACGCCGAAGGGCAGCGGATCCTTTCGTCCCTTGAGCCGGATGAGCAGAAGAGTCGCTCCCACCAGACCCCCGCTGATCGAGGCGATTACCAGACCGACTGGCGTCATGGGAAAACCTAACATAAGACCGATCACCCCGGCCAGCTTCACATCACCGAATCCCATTCCCCCGGAGGACGCCGCGAAGATCACGGCGAAAACAGCAAAAGCCAACAAGCCACCGATCCCCGCGCTCAACAGCCCAACGTTGGGAAGAAGCGCCGACAGACCCATGGTCAACGCCGCCCAGGGGTAGATGATCTTGTTCAGGATCAGCCGATGACTTATGTCAATTTGCGCCACCAGCACGAGCAAACTCACGTGCATAGCATTGATAGCCCCCTGAACGATCGTCTCGGACCGCAACCAGATCAGGCCGAAGAGAACTGCGGTGATCGCCTCCATGACCGGCAACCGGCGGGGAATTGCCGCCCCGCAGTAGCGACAGCGACCCCGAAGCCAAAGGAAGCTGAAGATGGGAACAAGGTCCAAATTCCCCAGTGTCCTCGCGCAATTGTCACACTCCGAGCGGCCCCTGAGGATCGATCGGCCATCAAACAACCGATCGGCGCAAACGCTGAGAAAGCTGCCAACAGCCGCCCCGGCAATCACAAATAGCACCGGATAGAGAAAGTCCAATTGCTCTCGCCCCTCTGGATAAATGGTCATCACTGCCGTCGCGCCCTGGCCCCGGTACGGGCGAATGATTATTCGCCCCTACAGATAACCATCACATACCATCTGCATCGCCCCGCCCCTCGTAGGGGCGAATAATTATTCGCCCAAACCGACAACCGCCACATGCCTATGACAGCCTCAGCGCCCGACGGCCCCGGTCCGGGCGAATGGTTATTCGCCGCTACTTGAGCATCAGTCCCAGATGGACCATGTACTTGGCCAAAGGAAAATCATCCGGATGCTCGAACGCCGTCTCCAGCGGCGCCACCGGATGTTGCGTCTGATCCATTACCATCGAAGACAGGCCGGGGTCCACCGCTCCACTGCCGGTCAGATAGACCGGCGTCGTCGGCGCCAGAGTACCCTCGCGGCTCGTACTGTTGAAGTGAACGATCGTGCGTGCCAACTCCTCCGCCAGCCGCGCGTTGACATACTCCACCTGGGCAAAATCGTCGCCGAGATAGAGACTCCGCATCATCACGGGGATATCGTTCTGCACGATCACTACGTCAAGCGCTTTGCTCTCCGCGTTGCCAATAATGGCATCCTGCTGGTTTATCGCCCGCACCAAAGCAAGAGGTCGAAGATCGAGCGATTTCGGCATCTTGCCGGCCGCACTAAGGGCCTCCAAATAGGTTGATAGCGGCTGTTTCGGCACAGCCAGAAGAAATACCGACTGCTGCGCCGCGTCGGTCGGGCCGAAAGCCTGCCAAAAAACAAACATGTTCGTATCGATATCGGGAACGGAACGTCGAGCCTCGCCGAGAACGGTTGGGCCTAGCTTGCTGCCAAGATTCCGGGGCAAGCGAAAGACTCTGAACAAACTTTGGAGCCCCGGCAGGGCGGCCAAGACCCGACCCTTCATGTCATTTTCAGGCGGCGACGAAGCATTGATGGCTTGTGCGAAGCCCCGGGCATCGGCGAGGAACCCGTTGCGCAACAGGCGCGGCTCCAGTTCCGTCTCCGACCACCAGCGCACCTTATTGCCCCGGCACGACAACAGCCGGAGGGTTTGACCTTCGATACTTATGGCTATCTTCGTCTGTGTCAGCATTACTTTCCTTATCGGGTCAGCCGCCCTTTGCCCCGGGGGTTGCAGTTGTTGGCGGTGGCGCTACTAGTAGATTCAGGACCACATCCAGTTTCATCACCCAGTTGTCTTGCTGCCGATCTATGGAGAAAGTCTGAATTTTTAGGCTCACCAGGTTCGATTCGTCGACACGCCTTAGCATCGCCAGCAACTCGCCGGAGTTCCCCTGCAAAACGATCTCGTAGCCCAAAATCTGAACCGGCATGTCGTCAATGGTCTCTGTCTTTGAGTCCCTCGCCTTGAAGCTAACTATCTTGCCACCAGATGACTGGGTGTTAAGTAGATCAGAGATGACCTTGAGGGTGTCCGCACTGGAAGGCAACGGCTGTTTGAGACCTGGCGGGGCCTTCGACTCAAGATCAGCCAGTTCCTTTTTTATGTCGGAGAGCTGAACCGTCAATTGAAGCGTGCGAAGCGTCGTTTTATCCTTTGCGAGGCCTTCGTCGAGGCTCTGAGCCTCTCCGCTCGCCCGGTAGGAGTCTTGCCCGTACCAAACGTCGCCGGCCAGCAAGGCAATGAACAAAACAGCGAGAACTACGGTCTTACGGTCCAGTCGCGGCAGCTTCACCCTGTGCTCCCCGCCACTAGCACCGCCAATTCGATTGTGAAGGAGTAATCTCCGGCTGAGGGCGACCCGGATCCAGCAGGGGCAGGAGTGACCAAGACCATTTTCAGATCCACCTTGGAAAATCGCTTCGACCTGGCCAGCCCATCGGTGTAGGCCGTAATCTGTTGAGTACTTTGCGCCTTTCCTTGCACTGTCAACTTTGGCTCCTGCCAGGACAGTGTAGTTAGTTGCACTCCGGCTGGCTGACTGGCATCGAGCGCCACCTGGACGGACGGAGAGAGGGAGATGAGTCGTCTGGTCCGGGACTGTGGATTGTCGCTGAAGCGGGCGATATCATCCTTCAATCGTTTGAGGTCCAGCGCGATTTTGGCTGACTCGGCCTGTTCCACCGCAATGCGGGCGTTCTCTTTCCTCATCGCGGCAGTGGTGGCCGTCGATTGGCCTTCAAGGTCGTATAGCTGCCATTCGATGGCGGCTCGCTGGTTATCGATTACAAAGAACAGGGCAAGCCCCAGAAGAATACCTCCCAACAAGAGCGAAGTGCGACGAGTAAAGAACGGCTGTCGCAGTTCAAGGGGAATGAGGTTGAGGTTTATGGTTTTGGGACGGGTTCTTCCGGTGCCACTAAGCACGTAATGAGATCCTCATCGGTGCCCATCCAGCTTAGGCAATTGTGAAGACGTGGCGAACGACCTCTTTGGGAGTCGTGACGCCATCGCGCGCCTTGAGCATTCCGTCCCGCCGCATGGTTGTCATGCCCTCGCGAATGGCCTCGGCCCGAATCTCAGTTGATGGGGCGCCCTTGGCAATGAGTTGCCGTAGCTGGTCGCTCATCGTTAGAACTTCAAAGACTCCCAGTCTGCCGAGAAAACCGGTCTGAGAACAGAAGTTACAGCCGCGACCATAAAAGAAGTCGTTCCGCACCTCGGACATCTCGGTGGAATACGCCATCGCTTCCTCAGCCGACACCCGTACCATCTGCCGGCAGTATGGGCACACCTTGCGGACAAGCCGCTGAGCCACGGTACCAATCACCGCCGAGGTGACCATAAACGGCTCCACCCCAAGGTCAAGTAGACGGACAATAGCGCCAGCCGAGTCGTTGGCGTGAATGGAACTTAGGACGAGGTGGCCGGTTAGGGCTGCCTGCACGGCCGTGTTGGCAGTCTCGGTATCACGGATTTCGCCGACCAGTATCAAATCGGGATCCATCCGCATGATGGCCCGGAGACCGCTGGCGAAGGTAATATCCGCCAGGCGGTTCACCTGTATCTGCTGTATGCCTTCAAAGTGATACTCTACCGGATCCTCGATGGTCATTATGTTTTGTCGCTCGCGGTCTAGCTTCATTAGGGAACTATACAGGGTGGTTGTTTTGCCCGACCCGGTTGGACCGCTCACCAGAATCATACCATACGGAGACTCGAGTAGCCGTTGGTAGGTGTCCAGGGTATTTCGCTCAATGCCAAGGTCCTTAAGCTCGACCACAGACATCGACTTATCCAGCACCCGAATCACCGCCTTCTCACCCCGCGTGGTATCGGCTGTGGCCACACGAAAGTCCACTTCGCGCCCGCCCACGCTGAGACTGAAATGGCCGTCCTGGGGGCGTCGCTTCTCGGCGATGTTCATACTAGCCAAAACTTTGAGACGCGATAACAAGGCCGCATGGATGCCCAAAGGCAACTTAACCGCATCATGAAGCACCCCGTCGATGCGATACCTGATGCGCAGACCGTCCTGCATGGGTTCCAGATGAATGTCGGAGGCCCGGTCTTTGACGGCCTGCCGGATAACCATATCCAAAGCTTGAACAACAGGCGCCTGAGCAACTTGATCGGCAACAAGCAACGGCTCTGGCGTAGGGACGCTAATGGGCGCTCGAGTTGGCGTCCCCTTATTCATGAGGTTCTCAACTTGTTTCTGGATGTCCACGGTGAGTCGATAGTTGGCAGAGATCGCCCGATCGATGCCTCCATGAAGAGGCAGGACAGGACGAATCTGTTTGCCTGTAACTGCGGCGAGAGTATCGAGAGCACTAAGGTTTGTTGGGTCTTCCATCGCCACCCTAAGCATTTCGCCATCGATGGCCAACGGCATTACATTGTGCTCGCGGGCGATGTGCTCCGGCACGAGGCGAACGGCTTCCGGGTCGATCTTGATTTGCCGCAGATCGGCCACAGGCACACCAAACTGGAAGCTAAGAGCAGTGGCGAGACCTTCGGGAGTTATCGCTCCCTGCTCGATCAAAACCTGTCCGAACTTCTTCCCCGACGCGGTCGCCTGCTCGAGAGCAGCCTTCATCTGCGCTTCGGTGATGAACCCACCCTCGCGAAGGATATCTCCAATGCGTTTTCTGCGACCTGTTGCAAATGGCCTGTTCACTACTTGGCTCCCTGCCTTCTGAGCGATGCCGCAAACACAAACAACCCACAAACGCCCCTGTGAACCATACCACCGGGCGGTGGACCAACGCCAATGTAACACAGTTTATGTGTTTTGTCAAGTATTTTGGCGACCAAACTTGAAAAGTTGGCTGAGATGATGTATAAGTCGTACCTAACGACCGGGGCGGTCTACGAGACCGCCCCGGTCTTGGCTCAGATGCGGACGCGCCGGCTAGATCAACTCGACGCTCAAGGCAACGGCGCCGCCGCCGCCAAGACACAAAGCGGCGAGACCTTGCCGGAGGCCCCGGTCACGCAGGGCATAGATCAAGGTCACCAGAACACGGGCGCCACTCGCCCCAATGGGATGACCAAGAGCGACGCCGCCACCGTTGACATTGACCTTATCCCAATCCCACTGCAGTTCCTTGCCGTTAGCCAGGATTTGAGCGCTGAAAGCCTCGTTGACTTCCAACAAATCGAAATCGGCCAACTGCTTTCCCATATTGGCCAGCAGCTTGCGAACTGCCAGCACGGGGGCGGCAAAGATCCACTTCGGGTCGATTCCCACCGAGGCGTAGCCCGTGATGCGAGCCATAGGCGCCAGTCCCTGCTCTCTGGCGAGGTCGGCATCTACCACGACAAGCGCCGCCGCACCATCGCTCAGACCGGGAGCATTCCCCGCCGTAACCGTTCCTCCGGGCTTGAAAGCCGGCGCCAGCCTGGCTAGAGCTTCAAGACTGGTTTCAGCCCGTGGCGGCTCGTCGACCGAAAGAGAAACCGATCCTTTTCGCTGCGGCACATTAACCGGCACAATCTCCGCCTTGAACCTGTTCTCGGCAATGGCCCGCACCGCTTTGCGATGGCTATTGAGAGAGAATTCGTCCTGCATCTCCCGGGTGATCCCCATCTGATCGGCGATGAATTCGGCGCTGACTCCCATATGTTTATTCTCGAAGGCGCACCAAAGACCATCGTGGACAACGGCATCGACGGCCTCGGTGTTTCCCAGACGCCATCCCGTTCGGGCGTTGGCCAGCACATACGGCCCGTTGCTCATACTCTCCATGCCCCCGGCCACAAAAGCCTTGCCATCGCCCGCCCTGATTGCCTGGGCGGCAAATATCACCGCCTGGAGGCCGGAACCGCAAACCTTGTTCACCGTAACCGCGGACACCGAAACGGGAAGCCCGGCTCTTATGGCCGCCTGTCGCGCTGGCGCCTGGCCAACACCGGCCTGAACCACATTGCCCATGATTACTTCTTCGATTAGATTCGGATCGATATTCGAGCGCTTCACTGCTTCGCCGATGGCGATGGCGCCCAGCATTGGTGCAGTCAGAGGTAGTAACGTCCCAAGAAACCTGCCTGTGGGAATCCGCGCCGCGCCGACGATAACAGCCGTACGTGCTGAAGACATCAATTCCTCCCAAGTTTTCGAAGTTGATCCGCCAGTCAACCCATTCTATCAGTACAGCATGACGGTGTCAAAAGCTACCGCCTCGTCATAGGCCAATAACTGGGTTTCACCCTGCCGGATTGATCGGTTTGTCCCCAGCTCGACAAGAGAAACGACTGACGATCGGGCGAGATACCGCTCAACTATCGAGTCGAAAGACTCGCCAACGGCCGCCGTCCAGTAGGGCCCCAAGAACCGATGGCAAGGCTCAACAGCACGCCCAGTATAGCCAGCCTTCTTCTTGTAACCATGATAGCTCTCCTTCCCAAGAGGCTGAATAAAGGAAAAGGGTGGATCATTACTTTGACACAACAACTCGATTGAAGTAACATTCGCCCGACCACGGAACGCCTATCCGGCTTACTTTGACAACAAGAGGCATTGCATGAAACGAGCAATCATACTGCTTCTCGCGACATTTTTCATTATCATGGCCAATCAATCGGTGGTATCAGCCGGGCCTCCCCAGGGTGGCTCCGGCGACGAGAGATATGAAGGAGAGGTCAGCAAGATAATTGCGGACCGGCGAATCGAGGTCTCTCCGGGTATCTCTCAGCCGTACCAGCAGGTGGAGGTGCTGATTTCCAGCGGTAAGCTGAAAGGGCGGTCGGTTACGGCCGAGATCGGGGGAATGGTCGCGGCAAGCGATGCGCACAGGCTTCATGTTGGCGATAAGATCTATGTCCTCAGGATTGAGAAGGAAGACGGAACGGAAGTCTATATTGTCGGCGATTTCATTCGCAGGACGTCAATCTACATACTGGCCGTAGCGCTGTTAGCGGCGGTAGTAATGGTCGGCGGCTTTCGTGGTCTTACATCTTTTCTCGGCTTGATCATATCTTTTGCCGTTCTTCTACTCTACATTATTCCAAGGATCGTGGCAGGTGAGAACCCCGTGACGATCGCCATCACGGGCTCTTGCCTGATTCTTCTCACTACTCTCTACCTTGCCCACGGCTTTAACCGCAAGACCACGGCGGCAATTATCGGCACGTCAATCAGCTTGATAATCACCGGCCTTCTGGCCTGGTTTTTCGTCGGATTCGCCCGTCTTTCCGGGTTTGTCAACGACGAGGCTGGCTTCCTCAGTACGTTTTCCGGAGTTCAGGTGAATCTACAAGGCATCCTGCTAGGCGGAATCATTATCGGCACACTCGGCGTCCTGAATGATATCACAATAAGCCAGTCCGCTTGCGTCTTCGAATTGTACCGGGCGAACAACGCCCTCTCCTGGAAGGCGTTGTACTTTGGCGGCATTCGCGTCGGTCGCGACCACATCGCCTCCATGGTGAATACCCTAGTGTTGGCCTACGCCGGTGCTTCCCTGCCGTTGTTTCTTGTATTTACCCTCGCGGGTGGTGAAGCCTTTGACGTTTTGATCAACCGGGAAATCATCGCCACCGAGATCGTGCGGACTCTGGTCGGCAGCCTGGGACTGGTCAGCGCCGTTCCGGTCACCACGGCGTTTGCGGCCGTCTTCTGCCGGTCCGGCAAGCGTCAGCCCCTGATGCAGCCTACGCCAAATGCGAGCTAAATCTTGGCGTGGAACCCGCCACTGTGAGGTGGCCAACGGCGAACCTCCTTCAGCCTCGAACGACCACTTTCGCTGTCGACCTGACTCTCAGGAGGCGAGAAATTCCGACATGGCTGGCGTTGCCCTTGACAGGCTGTGTGAAGATGGTATGATTACGTGGGTACCAGGAGGAGGAACAATGGAACAACTCGAAGATCTTCACATTCTGCGCATTCCCATGCCCGACAATCCGTTGGGATGTACGCTGGTCTACTTGATCGCCGGCCCCGAAGGGCATACGCTGATCGACACAGGTTGGGACTGGCCAAACGCCTACGAGAGCCTGGTGGATCAGATGGACCAGTTGGGGCTCGACGTAAAGGATGTGCGCCAAATCGTCTTAACCCATATGCACCCCGACCATGTGGGCCTGGCAAATCAGATTCGGCAGGTGTCAGGCGCCAAAGTAATCGCCCACCAGGATGACACGCCGACAGTGAGAAACCGTGAGATGCGGGCTCATCCACCCTTTGCCACCCATGGTATCCCACGGCAAGTTTCTGACAATAGCCGCTTCACACCGGATCGCCACCCCAGGCATAATTGGCCGGAGTTGGATGAGCTATTAGGGGGCGGCGAGGTCATCCGGGCCGGCAACCTCGATCTGGAAGTCATCTGGACGCCGGGACACGCCGCCGGCCACATTTGCCTCTACGACAGAACGAACAAGGTTCTCTTTTCAGGAGACCATGTTCTTCCGGTGATAACGTCTCACATTAGCTTGCTTTGGGACTCCCGACCCAATCGCGATCCGCTGGGCGATTATCTCACCTCTCTCGATAAACTCAAGCCGCTCGATGTCGAGACCGTTTATCCCGCCCACGAGTACACCTTCTACGACCTCCAAGGACGTCTAGCAGAACTCGACCATCACCACGAGCAGAGACTTCTGGAAATGACCACAGCGATCGATGGTAATTGGGCTACAGCCTTCGACGTGGCCAAGAAGATCGTCTGGGCCATCGGGTCCTTCGATATGCTGGAGGACAGCATGAAGCTCCTGGCGACCGGCGAGACTCTCGCCCACCTGGAATTCCTGCACCTGCGTGGCGAGTTGACGAAGAAGGAGAATAGCGGGGTGGTCTTCTATGGCGGAACGGGATGTTAGAGCGTTATGAACGAAGAAATCGTTGATCTAACTAATACCCTTCGCCATAGCGAGAACTGGTTCTCGCGCCATGAGGCGGCCGAAGCCTTAGGCCGCAAGAAGGACAGGCTAGCGGTAGATCCACTTGTCGCCGCCCTGGTAGACGAGAACCATTGGGTGCGCGCCTCTGCCGCCTGGGCCTTGGGAGAGATCGGGGAGGCGCAGTCGGTCGACTCTATCCTTCCCCTACTGCAAGACAAGGAGTGGTGGGTGAGGCTAAAAGCGGTGGAAGCGCTGAGTAGCTTGAAGGATAATCGCTCTCTTCAGCCCCTATCAGAGGTAATCGGCGACGAGAATCAACTGGTAGGGGAAACCGCCACCCAGGCTATTGGGGCGATTGGCGGTGAGGAGGCTTTCACAGTCCTGGTGGCCGCCCTCAAGCACAAGAACTGGCGCGTCCGCGAAAGAGCTGCCATTTCGCTTCCTCTGCTCGGGAAAGACCGGGCGCTTCCGTATCTGGTCGAAGTGTTGCGCCACGACATCAAGCCCGTCAGGCGACAGGTCATTGAAGCCATCGCCACAGTAGGCGGCGACGACGCCAAGTCTGCCCTGCAGGAGGCCCTCAGGGACAAGGACATCAATATCCGTATTCAGGCCGAGGAAGCGCTGCGATCCATGGGAAACTGCACACAATGATTTCCTGGATAGGAGAAACCTTCATGCTCAGAATTGCCCATATTCGCGTGGGGGAATCTTGATGCGGTTTGATGCCCCTCGCAGGTTCGGACCTTCAACGCCGTGACCAGTTTACAAGTTTGCTAATGCCGCCAAAAACCGGCTTTAGGCACCAAAAGGCTGGTCAAACGAAGGGGTATGGAGACTGGGCGTCCGGGCCAGACGCTGCCTGCGCAAAGCCTCGTCAACTTGCTCCCTGGTCACATATCCCGCCTCTACCAACAACTCGCCGAGCAGTTTCTTCTTGCCCTCATCCTTCAGCGCTACCTGGCTCCGCAGTGCGCACACGATTTGGAATGAGGTAATCGAGGTCAGATCCTTTAAGTATTCGCCAACCAGCTTACTCATTTGGCACCTCCGTTGTCGCTCGTCATTGAACTGAACAACCAAAACATCTCAGGCATCAATACCTCTGTATATAATTTTACTGCGTCACCATCACAAGTCAATAGCTCAATGGCGCTATTTGTCAAACCAATAAACGTCTAAGAATGTCGCCAATTGCCAATTTCCAAGAACGTCGATGAGTTCGCCAAGCTGAAAGAGTACCGAAGCAGACTGCCACGAATCACAATTCCCAGAGCCTCGCCCGAATCTCCACGATCCGCGACCTCAAGACATCCTCTGCCTCAAGGATGGGCCTTCTCCGGGTCCGGTCAACCTGACTTGCGTGCCGTTTGGCAAACGCCAGCTTCACCTCCGTGTTGTGTAGCCGCCGGAGTTGGTACCAGTAGCCAATTCCCCGCCTGAACAGGGCGCTATAAGTTGCTCTAGCCCGGTGCCGGCTGGAGACAAGGGCAGTAATATCTTCCGCCAAAACTACACCCGATGACACCTCGCCAGCGAGGAACGTTGCGATGATCCGCCTTTCCCGCCGCCAGGTGAAGAAGACAATAGTGAGCAGAACTAGAATTGCCGGACCCGACAAAACCACACTCATCAAAGCCACCAGGGGCACAATGCCACTGAACGAGTCTGAACTTGGCACCAATCGTCCTATGGCCTCCAGCGTGCCATTCCACAAGAGATGCTGAACGAATCCGAGGCCGAAGGCGGCCATGGGAATCACGACCTTAAGCCCCCGATTGGTTATCTCCCTGGCGTAGCCCAGACCGGCGCCGGTCGTCCCCGTGTACAGGGCGTGGCCAAGGCCGGCCAGGACTACCCGGAGGACGAATAGCTCGGCCAGGCCACCGACCCCGGCTTCCATGAATCGCTGGCCGAAGTAGACCATATTTTCGGTCATGGCAAAGCCCAGACCGACCACAGAGCCGTAGATAATCCCGTCGAGAGCGTCGTCGAACTCGCCCTTGAGGAGAAAGAAGAGAATGAGGAGGGCCAATCCTTTAGACATTTCTTCAATTAGTGGTGCGCCCAAAACGGTGATAGCGACCGGGGCGCCATCGCTGCCCAAAAGCGCTCCGGCCACATAGGTGCCAGCCACTTCCAGAATCAGAGCGATAACGATCGCCACCACAGCGCCCCAGAAGAAGGCTCCGAGAAGCATCCTTACGGACTCACGCTCGTAGCGGTCCAACCAGATCACGGCGGGAACGAACACCATAGCCGGCAACACAGCAGCGGCCACACTCAGGGGCAGGCCCACCAGATCCGGCACCGTGGCCACCACAATGGCGGCGACCAGCAACAGACAGATGAAGCCGCTGCAGCCCACAGCGCCGCCGATCGCGTACCTGGCCATTCTCGGCCGGCCCTGTCGCTCAAGCGGTGGAGAGAGCATCATCGCACCTTGTCGTTAGCATGTCGCCATCCTAACAGAACGCCGCCCTACCTGTCAAGCAACCAGATTATTCTTGACAAGGCAAAGGATGATTCGCTAAAATGACGTAGCGTCCGGGGGAGTGTCGGAATTGGCAGACGAGCATGACTTAGGATCATGTGCCGCAAGGCGTGGGGGTTCAAGTCCCCCCTT
>JAUSEJ010000258.1 GCA_030650265.1 Dehalococcoidia bacterium
GTTGAGCCAAAGACTGTAACGTCATGCTCCCCTCTCCCTGGAGGGGAGAGGGATACAGGGTGAGGGTGTTGGCAACAGGCTATCCGTATTGAGCGGTTTCCCCCTTGTATATTGTTCGTGGTACGTGGTACCAATAGTTCCAGTGGCGTGGCAGGCCGTTTCCCCCTGGGTCTGGCAAAGGCCGTAGGTGAGTCTTGGTCGCCACGCCGTTCTTCGAGGAGCCCGAACAGTTGAATGGGCCACGAGTAGTGAGCCCGCATTGCAAGGAAGGGCGCGAAGAGGAGGGAGTACATGGCAAAAGAGGCGTTTGTAGGCATTGACGTTTCTCAGAGCAGTCTGGATGTGGCCGAACATCCAGGCGGCAAGCAGTGGCATTATGCCAATGATGATGCTGGCATCAAGAAGGTAGTCGATCTTCTGATCGGTCTGGCGCCAGCCAGGATAGTTCTTGAGGCCACGGGTGGTATGGAAGTGCCGATAGTGGGGGAACTGGTGGCGGCTGGGCTGCCTGTAGTGGTGGTGAACCCACGTCAGATCAGGGACTTCGCCAAGGCCACAGGGACGCTTGCTAAGACCGATGCCTTGGACGCCAGGATCATCGCTCACTTTGCTGCGGCGATAAAGCCTGCCGTGCGCCCCCTGCCCGACCAGCAGTCTCAGGAATTCTCGGCCATAATGGCCCGCAGACGGCAGATCCTGGAGATGCTCGTCATGGAGAAGAACAGGCTCAGAGCGGCTCGCCGTACGGTGCGCGGGCGAATCGAAGCTCACATTACCTGGCTGGAAGGGGAACTCACCGATACCACTCACGACCTGGAGCGAAGCATCAGGGAGAGTCCCGTATGGAGAGAGAAAGATGACTTGCTTCGAAGTATCCCTGGCATCGGACCGGTGACGTCTTGCACTCTCATTGCCGGCTTGCCTGAATTGGGCAAACTGAACCGCAAACAGATAGCGGTGTTGGTAGGTGTGGCACCGCTCAACCGCGATAGCGGGACGCTTCGAGGCAAGCGCACCATCTGGGGAGGACGCGCGCAGGTGCGCTCCGGCCTCTATATGGCCGCTCTGGTATCGACACGGCATAACCCGGTCATTCGGACTCTGTACCAGCGGCTCTGCAAAGCAGGGAAGCCAAAGAAAGTAGCGATCGTTGCATGCATGCATAAGCTTCTCACGATTCTCAATGCGATGGTCAAAAACAATACACATTGGACTCAAAGAATGCCGGCAATAATCGGGCCATGTTCTTGACAAGTCAAGACAGTTGCTCACCTTAGTCCTCTC
>JAUSEJ010000260.1 GCA_030650265.1 Dehalococcoidia bacterium
GAGGAGGTGATGGAGAACCCGCCGAGGAGGGAGTCATAGTCTGTTTCGATGACGAGATCGACATACTGTCCTGGCAGAAACGGCATTTCCTGCCCTTCCAGATCCAGGTCAAATGATTTTACCGATGGCGTCTCTTGCTGGATCGCGGCGATCTGGGCCTCGAGTTCCAAGTTGTTTTTCACTCCTCGGGGCGCTGGATGGCCCTATTATACAGACATGCGGGATAGTTGGCAATAGCCAAAAGACTGCCATGACAAAGCAAACTTGACGTGTACGTGACATTCCCCTATATTATGGCGGGGCCCGGTTCACGTCAGCACACTCTGGACAAAGGCGGGGATGTTTATGCTCAAACGGATTCCAACTACCATGCACGGTCCGAACCACAAATGGTGGGCTTTGGGCACTGCCTGCATCGGAATCCTCATGGCGACCCTGGATTCAGGCATGATCAGCGTCAGCTTGCCCACAATCATGAGTCATTTTCAGGCCGGGATTCAGACCGTCCAGTGGGTTGTGCTGGCCTATCTTCTGACAATCACGGTTACTCTGTTGTCCTTCGGCCGTCTGGCGGACATGATGGGTCGTAAATTAATATACTCTGTTGGCATCTTGATCTTTGCTATCGGTTCGGCTCTTTGCGGCACATCTTCGAGCGCTGAACTGCTCATCGCCTTTCGCGTCTTTGAGGCGGTGGGAGCGTCGATGATAATGGCGAATAGTATGGCCATCGCCAGCGCGGTTTTCCCTCCCAAGGAGCGCGGTATGGCCCTCGGCATTATCGGCACAGTTGTGGCCACCGGTGTAACGCTGGGACCGTCGATCGGGGGCGTTCTCACAGAGTGGTTGGGATGGCAGTCTGTGTTTTTCTTGAATCTCCCTTTGGGCGTTATTGGCGTGACCATGGGGCTCGTGGTCCTTCGGGATGAAGAGATATCGCCGCTAATCTCGGGCCGCCGGCCGCAATTTGACTTCGCCGGGGCATTCATTGCCGGATTTGGACTATTTGCTTTGATGATGGCCCTCGCTCGCAGCAAGCAAACTGGTGAGTCATGGGAAATCTCCATGGGGCTCTATGTCTTCGCCCTGCTGGCCCTCTCGGCCTTCATCGTTGTCGAGCAAAGGGTACGAGATCCACTAATAGACCTGAGCCTGTTTCGTCGGCAGTTGTTCGCCCTGGGCAGCGCCTCCGGCCTGCTCATGTTCCTGGCCGTTTCGGCCAATATGTTCCTTATGCCGTTCTATTTGCAGCTCGTTCTCGGCTTTCCGCCTTCCAAGGCCGGCTTAATGATGGTACCTACCTCAATCGCCCTCGGCCTGATCGCTCCTTTTAGCGGCTGGCTTTCAGACCGTATGGGGGCACGCTTGCTGTCGACAATCGGAATACTGTTGGCCTCTCTTGCTTTGTTCAGCCTTGGGCGTTTGGAGGCGAATTCTGGATACGGCGACGTTCTTCTCAGGTTGGTCCTTTTGGGGTTGGGACAGGGCCTTTTCCAGTCGCCCAACAATAGCTCTGTCATCGGCGCCGTGCCCCGAGAGCGATACGGGGTTGCCAGCGGCTTCCTTTCGATGATGCGCAACCTGGGGATGGTTATGGGAGCGGCGTTGGCCAGCAATCTGCTTGTGGCGGCCATTGCCGAGAAGGCTGGCAACTTGAATCTCGATTCACTTCGAACAGCCGGTGCAGCCGACAACGGCCTACTATTGTCAGGATTCATGTCGGGAATGCAGCAGGCATATACCGTAGCGGCGATTCTTGCCGCGGCGGGCATAATCGCATCCCTAAGCCGTGGCGGAAGCTTCCGTCCCGGTCATGCTGGCGTTGATGGTCGACCTTCAGACCGACCCATCGAATCGCCAGCGGGCGTCAATGCCCAAACTTCGCGGCATGCTCCGGTCGCCGGAGGTCCTGACAGATCGGGCCAGGTATTGGATTAGCTAAATCGAATCACAAAGGGTCCAATGGGGCCACTATCCCATCGGCGCCGTGGGTCTCGCGTTGAGTGGGGAAACGAAGCGAGCTAGCCAGTTCGTTTCCTCAGGAACGCCGAGTTGCGCTGCGTAGCTCCCGACATCTCCGGCCTGAGCCAATATCCCCAATTCTCCACCATAGATGCTGGCAATGCCATCCAGCGGACAGCGCATAAACTTCCTGTTGTATTTCGCGTAAAGATCATATTCCATCATCGCCTCATGATGGGCAAGCGCCAGATCCAGATAGTACTCAATGGGCGCGAGCCTGGCCCGGTTGGCCCTGTCATCGCCATATATCGAGCCGACTCCCAATCGTATAGCGTGGAAATGAGGGAATACCCCGTGCTTGATCAGCCAACGATTGCCCTCAATATGCGAATCCCGGGCTTCTTGCCATGTCTTATGTCCGTTCGCTGGCATTAGAGTGACACTTCCCACCAGGCTGGTTCCCACGTTTCCGGCTCCTAGAATGTCCACAGCATCCAGCAAGGCCGCCAAAACGCGCTCACGCCCGATCCATTTGGCTTTCCCCGGAAGAATCTCGTCATACAATCGAGGGTCCCACACCTCCAGGTTTAGGGTAGTAGAATCGAGTCCGGCATTCTTCAACCTCTGCAAATCCTTTCTACTCATGGGCTGAGTGCCCATACTGAGGAAAGGCTTATAGGGAATTGCGCTGGCTATCTTCTCGAGAAAGCTCAACTGTAGCTTCATCTCTTGCTCACGACTCTTGAGTCCACCCATCTGGAAGAAGCCTTCGAGAAGCCTGACCTGTGACCCGATGATCTCATAGGCCTCGACCGTTTCATCCAGGTCGATGTATATGGGGACATCGGCGCCGCTTGCGCGGGCGTCATCCTGCGTCGCATTAAAGTTACAGAACTTGCACTGTTCTCCCCGGGCGAAATACTCGCAGTATCTCATGGCGCCAATCTTGAAGCAGACCCGATTAAGCTTGACGAGGCTTGTAACCGGCGACCCTTTTCCAGTCAGAGGCTCTTCTGCCCACGGCACAGTGGCCGCCGGAAAATAGACGTCCTCGACTTTCTCTTCTCCTTCAAAGATACCAAAGCCGCCGCTGCCAAGGTCCATCACTTCATAAGCGCTCCCGGAGTCTCTCCTCGTCTGAACAGAAATACCATTCTTCATGTAGAGGTCTCGCGGGCGCATGATATAGCCGGGCCTTACGGTGTCTGGCCTCTTGCGCGCTATTTCCGTCATGGTTACGTCAATATCGCGGCTCTGGTACTGTCCCGTCGGTCTTAGCCAATCGCTTACCCTGTCAAGAACTGCGGATTCTCTGATACCGCCTCTAAGAAGCTCCCATTTGATGATGATCTCTCGGGGAATGTTCGCGTACTTTTCCTGCAACTCATCAACTCTTGCCACGGGCAACATCCTTTCGATGGGGGAAATGGGGAACAGGACAGAAGGGGGCTTCTTTCCTTCTGTCCTGCTTCTCTTTTGCTTCTCTCTTTTGCTTTTATTTGGGGTGGGTGAGTCCTTCGTATACGGGAGCCTGGATCTCAGCAACCACGCGGCGTTTCACCTCGCCGATTTTAGCGCTAACGCCCAAAGTGGGAAACACGCCCACAACAGTTAGGGTGGTATACCCCTCTTTAGCCAACCTGGTGGCCTCGAGAGCGATCTTCTTCTTCTCGGCCAGGTCCCGCGTCTGTGGTACCTTGTCGATCAGCCCATCCAGGACCAGGTTCTTGCTGTTCTTGGCGCTGGCTTTCGTGGAATGGTAGGCCAGGCCAACACCCTCAAAGTCGCGATACCCGTTCGTGCGATAGGTGAAGATAGTGTTGTAAACTTCAGGAACGATCTTGGGATTGTAATTGGGCCGGTAAGCAGCAAACTGCATCGGTACGATCGCCGAGACGACCCCTATTTTACGCCAGTAGCCATCCAGAGCCAGATTGACCGTGCTCAGAGGCCCGCCTTCTCCCACATCATAGAGCTTCGTGTTGAAGCCACTGGCATATCCCGCCTCCGCGAGAAGTTTCTTCGCCGCTTCGGGGTCATAGGGATCGAACTTCAGGACGTTCGAGTCCCAGAAATAGGCGGTCGGGCGCACATAGGTCATTATCTGCGGCGCCGCGTTGCCGCTGAAAAGTTTATCGGCCATCTCCTTAGAGTTTATTGCCAGTTGCAGGGCCTTTCGTACCCTAACATCGCCCAAAGGCACGGCAGTAGGGTTGTCCACGTCATAGAACGGCCAGGAGTAGTAACTGGTTCCTCTGTCAAAAGTAACTATGCGGATGCCGGCCGCCTTGAGGCCGGGTACC
>JAUSEJ010000263.1 GCA_030650265.1 Dehalococcoidia bacterium
GACCAAGCATGAGGCCCGGGTCGAGGTCCTGCAAAGCCGGCAGATTGCTGTCAACATGATAGGGCGCATCGACATGAGTTCCGGTGTGCGCTCCCATGCGAATAGAAGAGACGTTTACAGAATCATTCTTGGCTATTGACAGATGCTGATCCAAACAAATGCTGGGATCTCCGGGGTACTGTGGCATTCCCGCGTGGACGGATACACTTATATCATGTATTCCGTTTATTAACGGATTCTTAGCTGGCACCGCAGAACGCTCCTCTATCTTGATGCCGGCTTGCGCTCCGGGAAAAGAGAAGAAGGCTGAGAGGACGGTGGCGAGAAGAAAAGGTTAAACAAAGCTGCGTTTTCGCTGAAGATCAATACCACTTCAAAATGTGGCCATCATGGGAGTGCACAGGAATCGTACTTGTAAACACACCTCGGGCAATCAAGCGCCACTGCCCCTCGGGAGCCATGAGTCGGACTCGCGCCCGAGGTGTCTGACAAGTTGCATTACTTATCGCGTCTGCTTACGCTCCTGGTTTGACTGCCAGGTAGCTTCGGCTGGCCCCAACGAATCATTGGGCCGTCATTGGCGCCCTCAGTTTTGGCGGGCCTGCTGCACATGAAGCATTTCAGGATCTCGTCATCAAGCCACATCGTGCCACCACAATACGTGCATCGCTTTGCGCTCTTAATCGCCAATTCACCCTCCCCCTTCATGATCGCTTACTGCTCCCCGATGGGAACCCTGTCCACCACAGTGGCTCTCTGATGCCCTCGTTCTTCTGGCCGATTGGGTCTCACATCCTCAGTCGAGTGGCTTCTGCGCTCACGCGCTTTGCAGAACATCTAAATAAAGCTACGACAAAAAGAGAAAACCCGTCGAGACGATCGGTGGGCTCAAGACGGTGTGAACCGCCGAAAGTACATCAGTTATCGTCGATTGCATATTCAGCCAGGCGCAACCGTTCTTACTATACCACTATCAGCGCCCAAAGTCAACTGCTTGTATGCTCGATTAGAATAGATTTCGGCAAGCCCCTGAGGTTGCCATCCGAAAAAACATCGTAGAGGCCGACCTGAAACCGACCCCTAAGGTGTATTCAAATGCTACTTGTTAACCGAGTACAGACTAACTGGTTTACCAGCGACTGCCACCGCCACCGCGACTAGATCTGCCCCCGCCAGAGCCACCACCACCGCTGCTGGGCCGCTGAGCAGAGAAGCAGTCGGAGCAATAGACTGGCCTGTCATTACGGGGCTGAAATGGTACCTGCGTGTCTTTTCCGCACTGGGCACACACGGCCGGAAACATCTCTCGCGGCCGTGTGCTGCTGTACCCGCCACCCCCCGCGGTTCCTTTTCGGGCTGCCCGGCAACTAGGACATCGGCTTGGCTCGTTGGTGAAGCCCTTCTGTGCGAAGAACTCCTGTTCGCTAGCCGTAAACATGAACTCGGCTCCACAGTCGCGGCAGGAAAGGGTCTTGTCTTGCATGGCGATCTCGCTGACTCCTATATAAATTCTTTGGAACAATCCGTCAGCGCCGAGACTACAAAGCAGGAACCTGGACCTAAGGGGGCACAGTGCCCACCTTGCCCATCATAGCGAACTGCGAACAGCACCACTACCCTTATTCTACACCATATTGTCAAGTAGTGCCTGTAGCTTGGCCTACGCCTTTTAGCTACGCTGCGGAGTGGGACGTGCAGCCCGCGGCGCACCCCGGGACTGGCGCGAGCCCACCAAGGCCAGAGCAGCGGCGGCCACTTCAACGGCGTCGTGGTCATTGATCAATTCCTCGACCAATGGCATGTACTTGGCCCAGCCGCCTTTAGCCAGCATCTCAGTCAAACGTTGGGTCAGTATCTGCGTTTCTCTCTCCTCGGCCTCAGCGCCCGTCGGTATCTGCTCACGACGAATACGCGAACCGGTTACCCGCTCGATCATTTTCAGTTCACGCATCTCCCGCGGGTTCACGAAGGTGATAGCCTCGCCTCTCTTCCCGAGGCGTCCCGTTCGTCCGATGCGGTGGACGTAGTACTCCGGATCGGGCGGTATATCAAAGTTTACGACAGGACTGACGTCTGGGATGTCCAGCCCCCTGGCGGCCACATCCGTAGCGACGAGTACCTCGGATTCGCCGGCGCGGAAGGCCCGAAGCACCTTCTCCCGTACTTGCTGGCTGTAATCACCGTGAAGTCCCTCAGCAATGTAGCCCCGCCCTTGAAGACCTTCGACTACTTCATCAACCATCTTCTTTGTGGCACAGAACACCAGCGCTCGCTCAGGTTGTTTTGCATCTAAAACGCGACACAGCGCTTCGAACTTGTTCTTGAATGGTACCTCGTAATATATCTGATCGGTCTCGGGAACGGTCAGCGCCCTGGGCCGGCTGAGACGATTGATCTCCGGTTGACGCATGTAGCGGCGCTACAGCTCGAGGATCGGATCGGGCATTGTCGCCGAGAATAGGGCCGTCAGGCGATCGGCGGGAAGATGAGACATCACAAATTCCACGTCTTCGAGGAAACCCATATCGAGCATGAGGTCCGCCTCATCCAACACCAGCGTGGTGACGGTGGACATATCGATTGTTCCCCTTCGCATGTGATCCATCAAGCGACCGGGAGTCGCGACGATGGCGTGGACGCCGTGGCGAAGGGCTCGCAACTGACGCTCTATGGGCTGACCACCATAGATGGGCACCAACTGCAGCCGCCGATGGTGTCCGATGCTGTTGAGTTCCTCGGCAACCTGAACCGCCAGCTCCCGTGTCGGGGTCAAGACAATTGCCTGCGGTACCAGCCGGGCGATGTCGATCCGCTCGACGACTGGAATACCAAAAGCTGCCGTCTTGCCCGTGCCGGTCAGGGCCTGGACTACAACATCGCGGCCCTGTAAGAGCGCGGGGATAGCCCGCACTTGAACCGGGGTAGGTTCCTCGTAGCCCTTTTCGTCTATACTCCGCAGTACCGGTTCACTCAATCCCAAATCGTGAAAACTGGTCATTAATCCCTCCAAGGCGAAATACTATTCGTCTATGAAAAACATGGCTGAAATCCCACCACGCACACATCAAGCCAGAGCGATGATGGGAAAATGAAGTATCGATGAGTTAGCCTGATCCACCAAGATCAATATAGCACTCAGTCCGGCTGAGGTCAACAGGTACCTGCTTCGCATTCGTTCGCCTATTGACAATGATATAATTGTGTGATACATTATATGTATCACACATATAAGAGAGGTTGACAGTGGCTTCGTTGGAATTATTCGTGGCGCAAATCGACCGGCTGGCACGCCGGATGATGCGGAATTTCGAGTGCTGCGACAGAACGCTGGTCACCTGCTGTGATCTTACCGCAGCGCAGGCCTACTCACTTCTTACTCTTGCGGAGCTTGGCGAGGCCACAATGAACGAACTGGCGACGGAAATGAGGCTTCACGGCACCACCATGACGAGAATGGTTGATTCCCTTGTGGAGAAAGGGCTGACGGAGCGACGCCAGGACCCGGAAGATCGCCGTGTGGTCAAAGTGGCCCTGAGTCAGCTTGGGCAAGAAATGATCGATAGG
>JAUSEJ010000068.1 GCA_030650265.1 Dehalococcoidia bacterium
TTGAGGTAAGCCACGGTGCCAGCCGCCTTCTGGCCAAACACGTCGAGTCCCACCCACACCTTGCCGTCCAACACCTTCGCCCACAGATGGTCCTTCCGATCGTAGTACAGGTCGTCGGGCAAGAAGAACTGTTCAACTTGAGCCATTTAGAATACCATCCTCAATGTAGATTCAGTCAATGTGGAAGGATGAAAGGGAAAGTTCGAGAGCGCACGATGATGTTTCTGTTCGATTGGACTTGAGGCTTTAGCCGGTAGCCGAGGTCCCGGCTAAAGCCTCAAGTCCGGCGATAGTTCAGTCATCGGCAACATAGGACTAGTAGCGTCAATTTACCCCAGCCTTTTACCCTTTTGCCCCCTCCACCCATATCCTGCCTTGCTCATCCTCTACTATCTCGCCAATGTGGGCGGCGACGGGCGTCCTGGCCTGTTCAAGCAATTCAATTAGAAGACGGGTACGCTCCTTGGGCACGGCGATCAAGAGTCCACCCGACGTTTGAGCGTCGCAGAAGACTAGTTGCTGCGCGAGGGTGATACCCTCGCCCCAGACTATTGAGTTTTCCAGAAACTTCAAGTTGTTGTAGGTACCGCCGGGAGCGAGTCCATCTTCGACGATCTCCCAGGTCTCGGGAATGACCGGCACTTTGTCCGCCCAGATTCTCGCCCCAACTTTGCTGCCCAGGGTCATCTCGTGTAGATGGCCCAACAGGCCAAAGCCGGTGACATCGGTGGCCGAATCGATCCCGCACTGGATCATGGCCTCGGCGCCCGCCTTGTTCAAAGTGGCCATCAGTTCGGTGATCTTCTTTACGGTCTCCGCGGAAACGAGATTGGCTTTGTGCGCGGTGGTGATAATACCGATACCCAAAGGCTTGGTGAGCACGAGGTCGTCCCCCACCCTGGCCCCGGCGTTGGTGATTATCTTCCCGGGATGCACGATTCCCGTCACGGCCAATCCGTATTTCGGCTCCTTATCATCGAGGGTATGGCCGCCAATGATGACGGTGTCCGCCTCTCGCGCCTTGTCAGAACCGCCTTTGAGAATCTCGGCCAGAATCTCAAGAGGAAGGCCGCGCGCCGGAAAGCAGACGATGTTCAAGGCGGTGATGGGCTTGCCCCCCATGGCGTAAACGTCGCTGAGAGCATTGGCGACGGCGATGGCCCCAAAGCTGTAGGGATCATCGACCACAGGCGTAAACAGGTCGACGGTTTGGACGAGAGCGATGTCGTCGGTTAGTTTGTAGACG
>JAUSEJ010000274.1 GCA_030650265.1 Dehalococcoidia bacterium
TGCAACGAACCTGGAGGCAGTCGGACGATTGCGGGAGAGGAAACGCCGCGTCGATAAGCCATTTGCCATTATGGTGCGCGATCTGGAAACAGCCACCCGGTTTTGTCATGTGTCTGAGGTCGAGGCGCAGTTGTTGTCGTCTTCCAGACGCCCTATCGTTTTGCTGGAGCGTCGCGTTGACACGACTATTGCCGGCGAAGTAGCGCCGCGGATCACCAGACTTGGGTTGATGCTCCCCTATACGCCTCTGCATCATCTGCTATTCCAGCCGGGAAGCGGGACCAGACTTGAGGCGCTGGTGATGACCAGCGGCAATCTCAGCGAGGAACCACTAGCCAGGGAAAACGATGAGGCATTTGTTCGGCTTGCCAGTCTGGCGGACTACTTTCTCGTGCACGATCGCCCGATTCATCTGTGCTGCGACGATTCCGTGACGCATGTCTTCGAGGGAAAGGAGACGATAGTGCGCCGGTCGCGTGGCTACGCTCCTCTGCCCATAAGTCTAGACTTTGAACTGAATCCCGTTCTTGCCCTTGGCGCTGAGTTGAAGAACACCTTTTGCGTCGCAACTGGAAATCAGGGGTTTCTGAGCCAGCACATTGGCGATTTGACCAACCAGGAAACCCTGGATTTGTTCACCGCGTCGATTGATTACGCCTTGAAGATGTTCAGCCTCGACCCGCGGGTCATTGCCCACGATCTTCACCCCGACTACCTGTCAACGCACTACGCTTTGTCCCATGCTCAAAGTTCTGGCTTGAACAAAACGCCGTATATTTCGGGCGTTCAGCACCATCATGCCCACATCGCAAGCTGTATGGCCGAGAATGGGCTGAGGGAGAAGGTGATCGGCGTGGCCTTCGACGGGACGGGGTACGGCAGTGACGGAACGATCTGGGGAGGCGAGTTTCTCGTAGCGGACTACCTTGAGTTCGACCGCGTTGCTCACCTGAAACCTCTGCCGATGCCGGGTGGGGACGCCGCAGTTCGTAAACCATACCGCATGGCCCTCGGCTATCTCTTTGCCAGTTATGGCAATGACCTGCCAAATTTTGATTTCCTCGATAAACTGGACCCTTTTGAGGTAGAATTGATCCGGGCCCAGTGGGTACGAAACGTCAATTCGCCGCTTACCTCAAGTTGCGGTCGTCTTTTCGATGCCGTTTCCGCCCTTCTTGGCATTCGTCGGGAGGTCAACTACGAGGGGCAAGCCGCGATTGAACTTGAAATGGCGGCTGGTCGGTCCAGTTCTGAACCATATCGATTCGTAGTATCGGACGGTTCGCCGCTTATCATCGATCATTCGCCGGTGATCAGGGCGATTGTCGATGATCTTTCCAGAGGGACAGACCGGGAGGTCATAGCGGCGAACTTTCATGCCGGAGTCGCTGAGATGATCGCCATCACCTGCCAGTTGCTACGGCAGTCGCTTGGACTGAATAGGGTTTGCCTGAGCGGCGGGGTATTTCAGAACCGCTTGCTATTGAGTCTGACTCTTGCCGGATTGCGACGGGAGAATTTCGAGACCTACATTCAGCACACGGTTCCCTGCAACGATGGCGGGATTGCGCTTGGCCAGGCTGTGATAGCTAGCGAAAAGATGAGGCACGGGATTGCCTGAGTTATCGATCTGCCAGAGTCGGCTGTCCTTCCTGCGGGACCGGCGTCGGAAAATTATTGCAGGGGCAAGAGTTGCGGGTGGACAGTCTGGAAATCGATTGATGTAGGGGAGAATGGAGATGTGCCTTGGAATCCCGGCGCGCATAAGATCCATAGGGGGCGGCTCGCAGGCTGAGGTCGAACTCGGGGGGGTGGTAAGGGGCGTTGATCTAACGTTGGTGCCGGAGGCCAGGATTGGCGACTATGTGCTCGTCCACGTCGGTTTCGCCATTCAGCTTATTGACGAAGGCGAAGCGCTTGAGACGCTCAGGCTTTTACAGGAGTTGGCCGGGTGCGAGAGCGGAGCGCCGCTGTGAAGTATATCGACGAGTACCGTGACGGTGAATCCGGCAAGAGACTGCTCCAAAGCCTTCGCACCAAAGTCAGTGGGGGCCCTTGTTTGCGGTTCATGGAGGTTTGTGGCACACATACAGTTTCCGTATTTCGTAGCGGCATACGCAGCGCCTTGCCGGAGCAGATCAAGCTTCTTTCCGGACCGGGCTGTCCGGTCTGCGTAACGGCGCAGAGGGATATCGACAAGTCGATCGAATTGGCGGCCAGGCCCAATACGGTGTTAGTCACCTATGGCGATATGATAAAGGTTCCCGGCACCCGCGCCAATCTTCAGGTGGAACGGGCGAAGGGCGCCGATATCCGCGTGGTCTACTCGCCGGCCGATGCTCTCGGCATCTGTGAAGCAAACCCTGACAAGAACGTGGTTTTCTTCGGCATCGGTTTCGAAACGACCACACCGCCGATCGCTCTCGTAGTCAAAGAGGCGCTTCGTCGCAACCTTGTCAATTTCTTCCTGCTATCAGTCCATAAGGTGATGCCTCCACCCCTGGAGGCTTTGTTGCAAGAGGGAGTCGTCGCTATCGACGGTCTATTGTTGCCCGGGCACGTCAGCACAATAATTGGCGCCCGACCTTATGACTTTATTGCAGAAAAGTACTGTGTACCGGCTGTGATATCCGGATTTGAGCCTTTGGACATTCTCCAGAGCATTCACATGCTCGTCGATCAAATCCATGAATCGCGCGCCGGGATAGAGATTCAGTACAGTAGGGTAGTGAAACCTGAGGGCAACAGGTTGGCGCAGAAGGCGGTAGTCGAGGTATTCGAGGCCTGCGATGCAAACTGGCGCGGTCTGGGAGTAATACCGTTGAGCGGGCTCAAACTCCGGGCCAAGTATGACCGATTTGACGCTGAGCAGGCCTTTGATTTGGATGTCGGCTACAGCCGGGATCCGGCTGGCTGCAGTTGCGGCGAAATCCTGCGTGGCGCTATTTCGCCGTTAGAATGCAAGTTGTTTGCCAATGGCTGTACACCGGACCATCCTATAGGCCCTTGCATGGTTTCGTCTGAAGGCACTTGCGCTGCTTACTATCTATATGGAGAATGGCAGAAGACGGGAGTCGAATAGGGATGAGAGTGCGAGTTGAGCGCGACCTACTTTCCGCTAACAACATACTGGCGTTGGGTCGAGTTCTTTTCTGGAAATGTGAGAAGCGACAATGACGCAATGGGGTAAAGACGATCGGATTTTGCTTGCTCACGGTAGCGGAGGAAGGCTTAGCCATCAACTTACGCAAAGGGTATTTCTAAGGGCATTTGGTAGTCCGGTTCTTCACCGTCTGGACGATTTTGCCGTCTTGGAGAGCAAGTCAGGACGTATGGCTTTCACAACCGATTCGTTTGTGGTCAGGCCTTTGTTCTTCGCCGGGGGTGATATCGGGAAATTGGCTGTCTGTGGCACGGTCAACGATCTGGCGATGTCTGGCGCTGTACCGGCCTATTTATCTGCCTCATTCATC
>JAUSEJ010000531.1 GCA_030650265.1 Dehalococcoidia bacterium
GCGGAACAATGAGATGGCGGTCAAGCCCGCAGACTCCACGTTCAAGACAATATAGACTGCAACGTTACTTTAGTTTACAAGGTAAACACGTGACCGTATTTATGAAATGCTGTACTTAGCCTCTTGTGCGGCGCGCCTTCCGGCCGGCCTCGATCATTGCGCCGACGAAGCCGACGACCAGCCCCAAAAGGGGGCGAGGCCGCGTCGCCGGCGCTCTCTCAACCGGCGCCTCCCGCGCCATCCGCCGATGAAAGCCCAACTTGCGGGCAACGCCCCGACATTTCAGGACTAGCGCGCCGCTGCGTGCGTGCGCGCGTTTTGAGCAGGCAGCTCTTGCCCCGCTTCTGGTTCCTCCGCCAGACGTTCCATAATCCAGATTCGCGCCAAAGTCGAGGGCCCGATACCCTTGTTTCGCCCGATGCCGGCCAGGTTGTCCAACGTCTTGGCATCCAGGCGGACACCCAGTACATGACCTAGGGGTCTCTGAACTCTGGTTTGCCTAGCTTCGGTCCATTCGTCTGGATAGTCCAAGGGGCTGTGATTGTCCCAGAACTCGGCCTCCTCCTCGATCGAGTGGAACTTGGGAATCTGTTTCTTGACTTCTTTTGGCGTCGTCATTGCTATTGGCTCCTTCGGTGGTACCGGTACCGTTGTCGTTCTGCTTCGGTCATGTCGCGGGCAGTGACGGGGTAGAAGATACCGCTTCCACGACCTCCCAAGATGACGAACAAGTATCGGCCGCCTTGAGTCTGTCCATACACGGCCCGTTTGTCTTTCCCTCGCGCCCTCAAGAACCAGGGATCACTGAAACAGACCTCTTCCACCTCTGAGGGCGAAACGTGGTGGCGCGCGATATGCTCTTCATTCCAGTCGTCCCAGAGTAACTCACGAATTAGAGTGGGCATAAACCCCTCTTTCGTTTTACATTGTAAAACACGGCATGCTCTGAGTCAAGGCGACTTTCTCAAAGCGGGGTGGAAGTCTGCAGGCGCCTCCCGACGAAGTCGGGGACGAGTTCTCCCGATGGGCCTCCAGGATGGCCCGCCAAGGGGGCCGATCATAGGACCCGGTCCGTATGCCCCAGCCTGCGCGGCGCCTTCCGGCCGGCCTCGATCATTGCTTCGACGAAGTCGACTCCTGACCCCAACCGGGGGCGAGGCCGCACCGCCGGCGCTTACTCAATCGGCCCGCCCGTCTCTGCGCCTCCGGCGCCATCCGCCGATGAACGCCCAAGTTGGAGGGGGCAACACCCTGGATCGTTCCAGGCGCAGGCGCTGACAAAACCGTCATGTTGGGAGGAAGGTAACTCCTGACCACAAGGCCGGCTGAAGTAGTCGATCTTCCTGCACCTCACCACGGAACCCATTTACCATGATGGGTGATCGTGTGCTGGACTCGTGGTCTTCCGGGGGGTCAGATAGCTGACAGACAGCCTGGTTCAAGCTGCTCTCTACAGTGAGCGCCGTTACGCACTGCCAGCCGTCAATGAGATGTCTCGTTAAGTACCTGCAGGAACCCGATCGGAGTGACTACCTTAGTGCCCTCGACCTCACCCAAGACCAGGAGATCATCGTCGCCGGTCACTAAGTAGTCGGCCCGGCCAACCAGCGCGTAAGCTAGAAGATAATCGTCTTTGACGTGGCGGCAGACTTTTGGTATCGGCCTTCCAACGGGTGCAATGATCTCAGAGACCTCTACCAGGAGCTCCAGCAACTGGTTGGCATCTTCGGTCTTGATCCGCTGGGCAAGATACTTCTTGGAGGCCACTCTGGTTGGGAAACGCTCAACCAGCTCACCGGGGAGAATCAAGGTGAAGGCTTGATCCACTGCGGCTTCAACTATGGTGGCAATCGTACCCTCAGCAGTTGGAGACAAAAGGTAGCTTATGAAGATATTGGTGTCAAAGAGTGCCCGCATAGGGTAGAACGTCACAACTTACTTTTCGAACTCTATCTTGCCCTCTCTTGCCATATCCTCGATAATCTCCCGTGAAAAACGGCCGGCCAGGGCATCGGCTGCGTCTTCACTGAGGTCCTGGTTACGAGCCCGCACTTGGTCTCGAAGCTTTCTGAGCTTGGCGATGGCCTCTTGACGTCGGGCTTGTTCTCTAATCTCCTTCATGTGCTCATACTCGGAAAAGGGCATGACAACCACCTTAGGCTCACCCCGGCTTTCAACGATCACCTCGTCCTGGTTTTGAAGCACCCAGCCTATGATGGCGCCGAGTCTGTTTTTCGCCTCGCTTGCTGAGACTGTTTTGGGCATCTTTCGGACACCTCCAGTTGATCGCTGCATAAGTCAACCAGGGCCCTCTATGGGGCAACTGGTGACCTATTAGCTATTATGGTAGCTAACAAGTTAGCTGTCAAGACCATCGGGCGGCCGTACTTTCGGCCCCGCTTCCCTTAGAAGCTTCCTCAAAGCGTGGTGAAGGTTTGCACGGGTAAGTCCCGACGAAGTCGTGGACGAGTTCGTCGGGTGGGCCTCCAGGATGGCCTGCCAAGTGGGCCAGTGGTAGACTCGGCGTCGTATGCCTCACCTTGCGCGTCGCCTTCCGGCCGGCCTCAAACATTGCCTCGATGAAGCCGATTACTGGCCCCAAACGGGGGCGAGGCCGCGCCGCCGGCGCTTACTCAATCGGCCCCGCCCGTCTCTGCGCCTCCGGCGCCATCCGCCGATGAACGCCCAAGTTGGAGGGGGCAACACCCTGGATCGTTCCAACCCCGAATTCGTATTCACGTCGAATCGCTTCGAATAGCTCTACACTCGCTTTTCTCCTTCGCAACCGCCCCTAAGCGTCTCCCCAAGACAACGGGTACCGGTTTCAGTCATCGCGGGGTGGGCCATTTGAAATCATCGAAGGGAGCCAGATTTGAGTGTCAAAACCAGGTAAAGGGCTGGATGCGTTGATGTATAGTAGGGTTGGGTATACAATTCTTAGACGCAAAGGGTAATCTGCAAGTGAAAGTGCGGGATGCCATCACGTGGCCGGATACGTAAGCGTTGCCTAGTCTTTAGCGCGGCGCCTTCCGGCCGGCCTCAGACATTGCGTCGATGAACTCCACGCCACTGGTGCGGCGACGGTGAGCTTCACTTGCACACCGCGACCTACAGCGATGCGTTCCATGGGCTCCTGGCGCCGATTACCGCCGACGGGAAGGGACTCTTCAGGCAGGGCAGCACGGTTCCGGTCAAGTTCGAGCTGCTTTGCAGCACAGGGTCGATAGGTAACGCGGTCGCCAATCTGAACGCTAACGGCAGTGCGACGGCGTCTAATGGCGCTGCGAACAACGGAAACCTGTTCCGGTACGACAGCACCGGGCAGCAGTATACCTTCAAGCTGTCGACTAAGAGCTACAGCGTGGGAGCAGTGAGCCTCGTGATCCTCCTGGACGAGGGCACTAGCCGATCGATCGCTATTCAATTGGTGAAACAGGACCCAGTGCATCTCCAGCCTGTACATGAAGACAGGGCAGGAAGGGTGGGCGGGCGCATCAGCGCCCGCCCACCCTTCGCAATTGCCGGGCTTCGGCCGGTCCTTGCCAGTAGGCACAGATTTGGTGTATGCGGTGTCCAGTTGGTTACCTAAGCTGAACCTGATGTTTACCTGAAAATATACCTGACTAGGGTAGTGTGTACTAGTGACAAATCCTGACGCGTGATTAGTTACATCAAGTATACACAAGCGAAATGTGGTTAGACCAAGACCCCAAGAATGTGGCATTGAGCTCATAAGAAATGGAGGAAAGATGATGCACAAGTTGATTGCCGGCGCGGTTACACGTCAGAGCGGGATGTGGAGGCTGGTTGCTGTCTGTGCCCTGGTTTTGGCGACACTCTTGCCATCTCTAGCCATGGCAGCAGCGCCCGTGTCGTTCAGTGCCGGCGGGCAGATCACGTCCATCTCGGACGGTACGGTGAAGCCGGCCGGTGACAGCGGCAGGTTTGTGGTAGTTGAGCGGAAGATTGTTGGTACTCTTGACCCTGACGGTAGTCTCAGTGGTGACTTTGTGTTGACCTATAAGGCGAACGTGGAACTGGCAACCCAGGCGGGCAATCTCCATGGCACGGTGAAGGTGTCGGGTAACGTTCTCAACGTGAACGGAAAAATCGATCCTCGCGTGTTTGTAGGCCCTTATGGCCTTCCGTACCTGCACATATCGGGCCACTGGAACT
>JAUSEJ010000299.1 GCA_030650265.1 Dehalococcoidia bacterium
TGGGACAAAATGCCGCCCACGGAATACTATCTGGAAGCCTGCATAGCCCATCACGATATTATGACCGAATACGGATTTTACGACAAACTGAACAAGCTAATGCACTGTCCGCTAGACTGCTCTCCAAACGGCAACTTCGGCGAACTGGGGATGCTCGCTCTGGCTGGTGATATCGGCAAGTGGGCGGCTCAGGTGTTTCCCGAGGAAGGCAACTGGCTGGGCAAATTCGTCACGTCGCTCCAGTCGACAGCGAAAACTAACTAGGCAGCAATTAGCGGTCGATCTCAGCCGTCAGCAGCACGGAAGAGACGCTGCGAAAGTTCTCTCTGATGGCTAACTGCTGGCTTCTTTATGCCAGTCCCTCGGCACAAGATAGAAGCTGAATTGGCCGGCGCAATGGGTAACGGTTGGAAGGAAGGTAATATCATGGGCGAAGAAACAGAATATGGACGCGAGCCAGTGTACGAAGTCGTAAGGCCTGTCGGCAGGACTGCCGCCAGCGCACCGATCAAGCCCGGTGCCCCCATTCTGGATTTGAATGGCAAGACTATCGGCGAGATCTGGAACCGGCGTGGCAATGGCGACGGTGTCTTCCCGATCCTGCGCGACAGCCTGCTGCAGCGTTTCCCCGATATCAAGTTCGTCGGCTTCGATACCTTCGGCGACATTCACGGCTCCGACGAGCCTGAGGTAGTCGCCGCCCTGCCAGGTTTGTTACGCCAGCATGGCGTCGACGCCGTAATCACCGGCTTGGGAGTCTGAGGAAGCTGCACGCCCGCCGTGGTGCGGGCCAGTGTGGCGGCCGAGAAGGCGGGAGTGCGCAGCGCCTCCATCATCCTCAGCGCTTTCATGCCCCAGGCTAGACCTGTCGCCCGGGCGCTGGGGGTGAACAATCTGGCTCTGGCCGAGTATCCGGGTATCATCGCTCTCGATAGCGAAGAGGAGCAGCGGGAAAAAGTTTCCAAGGTCCTGGTAGATCGCATAATAATGAGCTTCGCCAGTCCCTTGGAGACCGTGGTACCGGTACGGGAGCCGGGACCACGAGATATCGAATTTGTCGGGAATCTGACCCAAGTGCAGGACCACTTCCACCAGAACTTCTGGACCGATGGCCTGCCGATCATGCCACCGACGATAGAGAAGGTCGAGGAGTTCCTCCGTTTCACTGATCGCTCCCCCGATGAGTTGCTGGGCGTCCTGCTGCCGGCGAGGCGAGAAGCGACAGTGTGGAACGTAGCGGTCAATGGGGTGATGGCTGGTTGCCGGCCTGAGTATATGCCGATCCTGGTAGCGATCGTTGAGGCGATAGCGGAGCCGGAGTTCGGAATCGAGCATGCCGGAAGCACGCCGGCCTGGGAGCCTCTGGTCATCGTCAACGGTCCCATAGTCAAAACATTGGACTTCAACTACGCCGGGGGAACCATGCGGGTCGGTAACCAGGCGAACACGAGCATCGGCAGGTTCGCCAGACTCTGTATGCGAAACCTTGCCGGATTGCGGGCAGTCAAAGGGGAAACCACGGACAAGGGGGCGCTGGGCTTCACTTTCAACGTAGCTCTGGCGGAAGATGAGGATGCGGTCGACGAGATCGGATGGAAGCCACTCAGCGTCGAGCGAGGTTTTGCTGCCGGGGAAAACGTCGTCAGCGTGCAGAGCGTAATTGCCTGCAGCCCACCGATTTTCTTTACGGAAAGCATGAACAACGCAGCCGAGATCGTGAGCGAGATCGCCCGGGTATGGGGACATGGAGATGTCGCCTATTGGTGCGCCACAGGGATGTATTATTTCCGATGGGATCCCTTGCTCGTGATCACGCCGGCCATAGCCAGGGCGCTGGCTCGTGAAGGATGGACAAAGGACTCGCTCAAGCAATACCTGTACGATAATGTCAAGATTACCGCCCAATCGGC
>JAUSEJ010000301.1 GCA_030650265.1 Dehalococcoidia bacterium
GATGAAGCGACCGTCCGGAGCTGGATTGAGCGCTACGAGGCGGAAGGGGTGAAGGGTCTGCGCGACTGCCCTAGATCTGGGCGACCGTGTCACGTCGATGCGGCCGCCCGTGAGTTCATTGAGCGAGAGGTAGAGAACGGCCCTGCGCCAGCCCAATACATCTTTGGCTTGTGGACGCTGGTCACCTTGGCTGGCCATCTAGCGGAATGCCTCGGCCTGAAGGTGAGCCAGGCAACTCTTCGGCGGGTAATGATAGCGCTGGATTTCAGGTGGCGTCGGCCTCGGCACGAGTTGCCCAAAGACCCGCAGGCGGCAGTCAAGATGTGGCGACTATTAGAGCGGTTGCTGCGTGTGCCGAGCGAAGCGGTCATCCTGTGCGCCGACGAGTGTGACATTCATCTGCTGCCTGTGCTGCGAGCGATGTGGATGCGCCGGGGGCACCAGGTGCGTATACCAACGCCGGGACAGAATCGCAAGCGTTCGATATTTGGGGCACTCGAGTGGGACACGGGACGCTGGACATATGCCATCTATGGGAGCAAGAAGGCTTTAGACTTCATCGCCTTCTTGGAGCAGTTGCTGACAGCGTATCCGGAGAGGCAAATCCTGATCGTGCTGGATAACGCCAGCATTCACAAAGCGAAGATCGTTGGCGAATGGTTGGCGGAGCATCCTCGGATAGATCTGCTGTGGTTGCCCACCTATAGCGGGCACAAGGAGAACCCCGTAGAGAAGGTATGGTGGCGTCTGAAGGGCAAAGTGGCTGCCGATAGACTGCATGGTAATATCGACTCTTTGGTAGCGACTGTCCACGAATTCTTTGGCTCCCTGTCACCGACAGCAGTCCTAAAGTTGGTGGCTTAGAAGTGAAAAGAACTTATGCAAACTTACTTAGTTGGGCTGGTGCCAATTTCCGGTGGATCGATCGATAGTTCTAGTGCACTGGCCGATAGGGTAGTGGAAGCGGTCAATCGCCATGCGTCTGGCTTCACAGTCTCCGCCGGAGTAGGCCGGGTTTGCCACCAGGTTGTGGACTATGCAAAGTCCTGGCATGAGGCAATAGAATGCCTGGTTATTATCAAGAGATTAGGCAAGACTGGGCAGGTGCTTTGCTTCGAGCAGCTTGGCGTGTTGCGCCTCCTCAAAATGGGGGATCGGGA
>JAUSEJ010000312.1 GCA_030650265.1 Dehalococcoidia bacterium
GCGTCTTCTCCGACACCGCTATTTCAATTATTGCACAGAAAGAAGCACAATGAAGCATACTTCATTGTAACATACTTCATGGAAAAATACTTAAGTCAGATGTTGGATCAGGATCTTGGCGACGCTGCTATTCACGCCGTAGCCCTCTTCTCGATGAGGAATGTTACGCACTGGAACGGCGTCTGGCTGAAGTTGCGGGAGGAACGACGCTGCTTTGGTCGCTCTGAGTTGCATTGGCAAGGCACCCGGCGTCACGCCGGATACGCGTGCCTGAACGGCCAATGACTATTACGCGTTTCCCTTCGGCAGTTGGCTCGCCACTACAGTATCGGCAGGGCTGCCAGCAAGAGTAGCAACATGAGCAACATGCCTAGTAGTGAGAGTGCGCTGCCCATACAGCCGGCCGATGCGCCACGTCCCACCGCGCGCAACTTGCTGAATTGCCAGGTCTGGCCAGTCGTGTGATTGGTCAGCGACGTAGCGCCAAATCCCCTGGCCCGCCCCTGGATGGCGCCGGAAACTTCGACCTCATCCCCTTCGCTCACGACTGGTAGCCCTCTCTCGTCGGCTATGGTCACGAGCTCGCTGGCCAAATTGAAGGTGAGCAGGTTTGCCGCGGATGGATGCTGCACGGCCATTCCGCCCGATCGGGAGAAATGTTGGTAGCTCACGCCAACGGCATTGCCGCGCCGGGTTTGAAGCGGTCTTTCGGGCATTTTATCTCCTCACCCATAGGCTCTCTACGGGCAGTCTACCCGCCACACGGCTTGCAGGTAAGTCGGCTGTTTCGCATTTCCCATAGCGCAAGGCCGACGATCAGCGGCTGGCGTTGAACTTGGCCCCCTTAACTACTCCCTCCATGGCAGACCGATTATCGGTAAACGCCTTGTCTGGTCCTTCAAGGGTGAACCGGATTTGACGGCCTTTACCCATGTTGAAGAAAATATACTCGCGACCGTAAACGACGTTGTTCTGCCTCTCCTGCAAGGCAATTCCCACACCCTCGGCGTCAGCGGCGTTAAAGGCGGCTGACGGCTGGACTATGGACACAACGGTGACATTGGCTGAACCGGACAGGAGGGCCTGGGTGTCGATCGCGACGGGCGCCACTCGCTCTACCCTGACTCGCGGGCCTTGCGGGAGTTCGGCGCTGAGATCGGCCGAGCTCAAAGCCATTATTAGCTCGTTACTGCTTACTTCGCGGGTCGTCCAGCCGGAAGGCAAACGCATGAGGACGCCAGCCACCCAGGCCTCGCCTTCGGCCAGGGTTGGCTTGATCTCCGGGGTCGGAGACGGCGGGGCCTGTGACACCGTGCCCGTGTCGCTCAGGCCAGGTATCCGGTCTCGTAGCGTGTAAATCGATGCGGCGCAGATGGCGAGCAGTCCGCAGATGCCGACGAGGGCGATAATCCAGCCGAACATTCCCATCCCTTTGCGCTTTGGCGCCGGTGGACGATAGGCTGGCCGTGGGGGCGCCGCTGGCCGGACCGCCGGACCTGGCGCCGCTGGTTGGCCGACCGTTGCGCCGCAAGTGGGGCAGAAGCGCGCCCCGGGCTGCAATTCCGTCCCACACGACTGGCAGTGGTCCGGACCGGCGCCGGGCGCTGCTGTCCCGCACTTGGGACAGAAACGCTGTCCATCAAGTGCAGTGCCACATTTACTACAGAAACTTGGAGCCATTTCAGTCCTCCCTATTGCTGTGCTTTCATATCCATACTTGCCAGCATGTTAGTGAACCGTTGAAGGGCGCTATTGATGTTAGCGTCCTGAGCAGCGCGATTGGCCAATTTTGCGGCAACTGGCGCGGCGGAACGCACCGATGGGAAAGCCGGAATGTTGTTCGAGTCCGCATACTCGGCGGCAAAAATCGTGGCCTGAAAACTCTTGGCTGCATCATCTTGCAGTTTGCTGGGTGAAGCGGGATTGCCAATGGACCGGAGAAAAGCCGGATGGGCATCGGCGCCTCTGGTTGACTTTGAGTCGATGGAGTATCGACCGGAAGTCAGGTAGTTGCTGAGATCTTTTTCCGGAATGGTCATGTAACTCATCATCTGAGAGGGAATCTCGACTTTCGCCGGAACGGTGGGGGCGACGGTGGGCAGTGCCCCTGAATTCCCTCCACTCAACTCGAATACGGCCTCAATAGTGCCCCCGTCTTTGAACATATCCCAGGTAAGCGTATTGTTGTCCTTCTTGCTGGCATTATGCGACTTGATGTTACCCGGCAGGGTTATCGAGAAACTGGCCGCCGGGGGGTCTTTGTACATAGCATCATAGACGGCTTTGGCCGCCGCCTTGTTCTTCGCCGGATCGGTAACGGGCGTGGCGCCCACGGTGCTGTAGATCGAACTCATGTCCAATTCGTCAGGACCTTTGGTCTTGCCTTCATCCAGGCTCTTCTTGAAGTCTTGCAGCCCTTTCGTGTCCCAGCTTCCGCTCAAGATTAGCTGACTGCCGCTCCCCTTTTCCAACTTTACCGCCGGCATAATCCCCGGATTGTTATTCGATGAGGAACTGTCTCCCATCGAATTGGTCAAAGATATATAGGTGGAGTTGAAGTCCTCGATCTTGGTAAACTTCTTTGTTATGGTAAACCCAACCCGACCGGTTTGCGACTCGTTGTAGGTATCAATCGTCGCCCCGGCTTTCTCAATCTGCTTCTTGCTGTCGTCGTCAAT
>JAUSEJ010000315.1 GCA_030650265.1 Dehalococcoidia bacterium
GGCCATGATAATCGAGTCGGCCATTCCCGAGATTCAGGATGAGGCTAACGCCATCTTGGGGAGGATGACCGATTCACGCATGGCCATCGCCTTCGAGACACAGCGCGATACCAAGAAGGGCGACACGATCGAGACGCTTGACATTAAGATTGCCGACGAGTTGGGTACCCGCAACTACGAGATGTACAGTGGCGGCGAGGCGTTCCGCATCAACTTCGCCGTTCGCATCGCTCTCTCCAAGATGCTGGCTCGAAGGGCCGGCGCCAGGCTCCAAACTCTGGTAATCGACGAGGGTTTTGGCACACAAGATGCTATGGGACGGGACAAGCTCGTCGAGGCTATCAATGCCATTCAGGACGACTTCGAGAAGGTCCTGGTAATAACCCACATCCAGGAACTCAAGGACCTCTTCCCCGTTCGCATAGAGGTAATCAAGACGGGAGAGGGGTCAACCTTCTCCATCAACTGATTTCTGTTGGCTGGCCAGCTCGAGTTGTCCCCCCTTGTCCAAAAGATCATGACTTATTCTTAATAAAGCACCTTTAGCGCGAAGCTACCTTGGCGGGTATGGGGCTCAGCCGATGGCTTCACGCCGTTAAGGCTTGTCGGTGTCAATCTCCAGCCTAATTTGACTATTACCCAGCGAATTGACACAGCTTTTGCCGGTCTATTCAGTAGCACTATCGGCACTGGGAAAGTAGCCTTTCGCCTTCGGGAACTATACGAAGATGACAAATCAGTTGTTCGTGATAGTTTTGCCAGAGTGCAGAATTGAGGCAATCGATGTTGGCCAGAGGCCGGTATTCCAACGTGCGTGTCGTCGGGAGCGAATCGGAGGTTTGCTTTCGCTCGGTCATTTTGTGTCTTGTTGTTCAGATCGCCGGGCAGTAATCCAAATGCCTCGCGACTGGCTACAGGATGGCCCTCACCCTAACCCTCTCCCTCTGGAAGAGGGCACTGGACGCCTCTGTCGTTGGGAGAGGATCAGGTGTAGGAGTTAGATGATTCCCTTGCGGCTAATCAGTCTTCGTCTTCCATGGGAATGTCTACCACGGTGATCCTGTCTGCTGCAAGAGCCTGTTCGACCACTGACGAGAAATCTTTGGGATCGTCCACCCGCAAACCAATGGCCCCGTAGGCCTCTGCCAGCTTGACGAAATCCGGGTTAAGCAGTTCGACCTCGAAGCGGCGGCCGCCGTAGGATTTGTCTTGATGGTCTCTGATGGCGCCCCAGCGCTTGTTGTTGAATATGAGAACGGTAATGTTGATACCGTATTGG
>JAUSEJ010000319.1 GCA_030650265.1 Dehalococcoidia bacterium
GGTTTCAGATACTCAAAGATCACCTGAAGAAGTATTCGCCCGAGTATGCGTCCGAGATAACCACTATATCCTCGGGTACTATTCGTCGCCTGGCCAGGGAATTCGGAGAGGCAGCTCGTATCGGAAGCACCACGGTGATCGACGGGGTCGAGGTGCCCTACCGTCCGGCGGCTGCCATCTTCTTCCGTGGCGTACAGGGCCATGTGAACTCGACCTGGAACTGCCTGGCTGTGTCCCTGCTCAACCAGATCTGCGGAACGGCGGATGCTGCCGGGGGGGCGCTGGGATTCAACCCGGTCTGCCACGGACACCCGGATACCGGGCGGCCAGCCTATGTCCCGACGCCCGACCCTGATGGCATGATGATGACGGGCATTTGGTTGCTTCCTCACAAGGCATACCCGCCGCATGATCCTGCAGCTCCGTCGGCGCTTACTTTGGGTGAGCTTTTCCCAATGGTGCCGTTATCCGCGTTCCTGGTCTCGGCTGACCGGGAGGAATGGTGGGAGAAGTTCAAGATTCCGTACAGGCCAAAGGTCCTCCTGAACTACGGGTCCAACTCCATCATGAGCGTGGGGAACAAGGAGGTGCATGCCGAGGTCCTCAAGAAGTTCGAGTTCATTATCTCCTTTGACATATTCCTCAACGAGACGACTGACTTCGCTGACATCGTGCTTCCAGACACGAGTTATATGGAGCGTCTCGATCCGACCCCAAACTTTCCGTTTATCCTCAATCATCCAGCGGGGATGGGGCAGTGGGGCTGGCCGATTCGCCAACCCCTGGTGCAGCCAGTCCCCGAAAGGCGTTCTTTCCTCGACGTCATATACCAGATAGCTTACAGGATCGGACTAGGAGAGCAAATCAATCTGGCCACCAACGTCTATTTCGAGCTGCAGGGCAAGCACAGACTCGCGCCGGACGCGAAATACGTGTATGGCGAGATAGTGGACAGAGTCCTTAAAGACAAGTTTGGCGATGACCGCGGTCTCGAATGGTTCAAGGAGCATGGTGTCATCACCTGGCCAAAGAAGCCAGAAGAGGTCTACTGGCGACATCTAACGCCCGTTCGCGTCCCAGTTTACTTTGAGTTCTTTCAGACGCTGGGGGAGCAGATCCGAGAGATAGCCAAAGGGTTTGGAGCCGAAAACGACATCAAGTACTATGCTTATCAGTCTGTGCCGGACTGGAATCCCTGCCCCAGTCACCTGGAAAAAGATCCTTCGTTCGACTTTTACAGCTTCTACTATCGCGACGTTGTTCACACGAACTCCCTGACCATGGAGAACCCCTGGCTGGATGAGGCGGCGCAGATGGATCCCTACACCTACGACATAACGATCAACACCACCACTGCCAAGAAGAAGGGAATGAAGGACGGCGACCTGGTTTGGGTCGAGACGAAGAAAGGCCGCAAGGTTCAGGGGAAGTTGAAGCTGAGCGAAGGAATACATCCCGAAGGCCTGGGGATCGCAGCACTGTGCGGCCATTGGACGGATAACCAGCCTATTGCCAAAGGAAAGGGCGTCTTCTACAACGAGCTAATTGAAGTAGACTACGAACACATGGACCCGGGCAACCATAGCATAGACATCTGCGCGAAGGTCAAG
>JAUSEJ010000332.1 GCA_030650265.1 Dehalococcoidia bacterium
TCCGATGCCGAACGACCGGCAGCAGGAGCGCTGGTCAACGAGGTGACGAGGGCGCTTGAGGCGGCTCTGTCTGACAAGGACAAGGGCTTGAAGCAGGCAGAGATGATCAGGAAGATGGAGGCGGCGGCTATCGACGTTACCCTGCCAGGACGTTCAGATCGACGAGGAGGATGGCATCCGACAACGAGCATGGTCAAGGAGATAGTGAGCGTCTTCGCCCGCATGGGATTCCAGGTCGTGGAAGGTCCAGAAGTAGAATGGGATTACTACAACTTCGAGGCCCTGAACATTCCAAAAGACCATCCGGCCCGCGACATGTGGGATACCATTTGGGTCAGCCCCGAGGGTGGCGACGCCCTGAAGCCGATGCTTCTGCGCACGCACACTTCTCCCATGCAGGCCCGCTTCATGGAGAAGACCCAACCGCCGATTAGGGTGATTGTCCCGGGCAAGGTCTATCGCTACGAGGCTACAGACGCCACGCACGAGTGGATGTTCTATCAGGTCGAGGGGCTGGCGGTGGACCAGGGCATCACTTTTGCTGATCTCAAGGGCACGCTGTACGAGTTCGCCAAGCAAATGTTCGGCGCTGAACGGAAGGTACGTTTCCGTTGCGATTTCTTCCCCTTTGTTGAGCCTGGCGTAGAGCTTGCCATCGATTGTTTTGCCTGCAACGGTGCCGGTTGCCGGATCTGTGGATTCTCGGGCTGGCTGGAGATCATGGGCGCTGGTATGGTCCACCCGAAGGTTCTGCAGAAGGTCGGTTACGATCCGCGCAAGTATACAGGCTTCGCCTTTGGCCTTGGTCTCGAGCGGATAGCCATGCTAAAGTACAGGATCGACGACATCCGGCTGTTCTACAGCAACGACCTGAGATTTCTCAGGCAGTTTGGCGGGTAGGAGAAGACGAGCATGAAAGTATCGCTGAAATGGCTGAGAGAATACGTCGATATCACTGAGACCCCTGGGGAACTGGCCCATAAATTGGCGATGGCAGGGACAGAGGTATCTGAGACGAAAATAATCGGCGGCAACTGGGAGCATGTGGTAGTGGGTCAGGTCACAAAACTCGACAAACATCCGAACGCCGATAGGCTTC
>JAUSEJ010000344.1 GCA_030650265.1 Dehalococcoidia bacterium
GGCTCTCTGTGCGCTTCTCCCCCTTCTTCGGGTCAAAGGATGATCAGAGTATTCCCTTCTCGGATGGTCGCCCCGGTAAGCCCACGGCCGGAGAGCTTACATGTGGCCACGGCCACCTTCAAGCCGTAGGTCCGCTCCAGCCCGCGGATGAGCTCGCCGTATACGCTGAACTTCGAGCCCTCCAGATGTAGGGCGGCCAGAATCTCCCGTGCCTGCTGGATCGGGGGCATGCCTGGGAACAGCCTGCTGCCCAGCATCGGCTGCTCTGTCGTTTCCCGTTTCTTGCCTGGTCCGGCTATGTCTTTTCGGTAGGCTTTCTGGAGCACCGTTCTCACCTTGCACAGAGGCCACTCGCCCAAAGAGCCCAACGGCTTCTCCCAGTATCCTTCAGTCTCGGTCCCGCTGCGTGCCGGTCCTTGACACCCGTACTTGCCCCCGCAAAGCGCAGGAGGCTGTCCGCCTGGCCCGGCAAAACAGCCTCCAATACTGATCTTCCTTCGGAGGCTCGGCCAACTCTTAGAGTTCCGTGGCTTTGCGTCCCAACCTCACGGTTGGTTTGCCTTTATCGGGAAGGGTAATACCTATTAAGTTGTTGCAACGACGCCGGTTCTACTTAGGTCAACACATCACGTGCTCGACATGGCGCCGTCAATTCCTATATAGGAGGTATATCACGTGCGTTCCCTGTCGACAAGGGCCTTTAGTAACTGAAGCTTCGGTATTTGTCCTCCAGAAACAGGGCCATTGGTCACATATTCTTTTGACGGAACACCGGCCCACTGTCGTTTTGCCCGCTGTCTTCGTCTCCTATGGCGCTGTATCGTCCTCCATTTTCTTCAGCCCCTCGTAGGCTCGCACCTGGTCGATGACCCGGGTGATGAATTCAAGCCCCTCCTGACTGAGGTCCCGAGCCCGCAGGGTGATCCCCCTCACCGGCGAGTTCCGCACGGCTCTGATCAGTTGGAGCTCCAACTCCAGGTCCTCGCTGGGGTGCTCCTCCAGGAGCTGGCTGGTGCTCACGCCAAGGGCCCTGGCCAGTGCCTGGAGGCTCCGCGTGTTGGGGGTTCGGTTGGTTCCGGAGATTATCCGGCTCACGCAGGCCTCGCTCAGCCCGGCTTCCTTGGCCAGGTTGTTTTGCTGCCACCCCTTCAAAGCCATGAGCCTGAGCAGGTTTTCGCCTAACTTACTTGGCATAGCCTCTCCTCAAGCAATCGTTCCCAGAATTTGGCCCGCAGTGTCACAGGGTAGGCCGCTGGCGAGGTACCATAAATATGGCCCTTTTCCAACGGCCCCCCACCGAACCGGACGTGATACTTTCGCATCATCCGGCTCTCCAGTGTCTCGTTCCGCTTTAACCTGCCGGGTGGGACGTCCATGATGGATATCCATATGGCAGGAGCGGCACACCACAAGGGTCTTTCGATGGCGTGCAGCCATCGTCTTGGCCCATTCTGGTTTTTTCGACCTGTCCCTTCCGTCTGAGATCCTTGAGAGACCGAACATGATGTACCTCAACTTTCTTCCTTGATTTGCACAGCTCGCAGGTGTCGGCGAGAAGGCGTTCGAGGAGTTCCGTCCGGCCATTCCAGACATGTTGGGGCTGGTCGTCGAGGACTGCGTCGATATCACGGGCGAGTGAGATTCCACCCCACTGGGCTACCAATGGTCGCTTACCTTCACCTCGCTCCATTGTGACCTGTAGGACTTTGTAAGTCCCACGGTCAGTCTGCGTGGTTGTCTTGTAGCGCTCGTAGAGTTTGCTGACGCTAATTTTCAGTTTGTCTGCGAGCGTCTTAGCCAACGATTGTTCCATGATCCAGCGCAAACGGCTGAACCTGTGGAGGTTGTGCGCCAGTCGGTAGTATTCCACGATGCCCCGATACTCTTGTTGGTACTGCATGATAATGCTGTAGAGCGAGTCATTAAGTCGCTCACTCCGCTGTATCGGTTTGCCGTGTCTGAGGTAGGGCGTACACTTCGCACGCATGACTTCCACTGGCGCCTTCAGACCGATAATGCCGTTGATACTTCGACATCGGCGCTGATCGCGTTTGTGGTCGTCGTGTAGGGTGCTCACGTTGTAGCCGAGGAATCTGGCAGCGTTGGTCCGTCCGTGAGTGATAAGCGTCTTGGCCTCTGAAAGTTCGAGCTTGAGGTCATTACGCAGGAACTCTGCCAACTGGTTCTTGATTTCCTCAGCCTCATTTCGTGGGCCGAGGAAGCCCAGCAAGAAGTCATCGGCATAGCGGACGTATCGCAACCGTCGAAAGCTTGGGTCGATTTGGGCCTTCGAAGGTAGTTGCTGCCTTTGACGGCGCAACTCTTGCGCCTCTTGAGTTTTGCCCGCCCGTAACCTTTGTTGGTAGTTGGAGCTTAATCGGTTGTACGCCGGATTGATCTTCCGCTGGATTCCTCGGTTATGAACTGGAAGGAGCATCGTTTCGACAAATGTGTCCAGCCGATCGAGGTAGATATTGGAGAGAATGGGACTCACAACTCCGCCTTGTGGTACGCCACTCAGGGTCTTGTTGAAGGTCCAGTCTTCCAGAAAACCGGCTTCGACCAGATTCTCGATGAGCCGCAGAAAGCGGTTGTCGTGAATCTTTTCCCGTAGAATCGCCAACAGAACCGTATGGTCCAGCCGGTCGAAGCATTGTGAGATGTCACCCTCAATGAACCATGTCGTACCAAGCCACGTCCGGTAGATCGTGCTTAGTACAGCATGTCATAATTACGGTCACGTATGTTTTTCCTCTTAGGCGGCCAGAGTCGACGACGCCCGGGGGAGTCGGATCTTGTTAAGTAAGGCATGCAAATCGCGTCGGGTGAATCTCCACTCGAAGGGCTTGGCAATCTGCTCGTAGTAACGCTGAAAGTTTAGGAGACGTTCTTCCAGTGCTTGGAGCGAACGGAAGTCATTGGGTGTGAGGGCCTTACGTTGGAGGATGGAGAAATAGATCTCGATTTGGTTCAACCAGCTGGCGTGCACCGGCCCATGGACAAGGACCAAGTTGGGGTAACGCTCCTGCAGGCGGGCAACAGAGCTTGGGCCACGATGAGCAGAGCCGTTATCGACGATCCAAAAGACTCGCCTCGCCTCCGTATAGGGAGGCTGGCTCATCACCTGGGCTACGAGGCGATCAAACGGCGCTATGCCACTCTTTCTCTCGCAGCGCCCAAAGACCTTGGCACGATGGACATCCAAAGCCGCATGATAGGCCCAGGCCCCGCAGCGGGTGTATTCGTGTTCCACCTTTATGGCCGCGTCAGGCTGAGCCGGACAGGTAGAATGTCGTCGACGGCGGGCCTGGATGCTGGTTTTCTCATCGGC
>JAUSEJ010000350.1 GCA_030650265.1 Dehalococcoidia bacterium
CTAGGAGAAGTTCCTGAATGTTCATCATGGATAGAGCATAGCACATATTTACCTACCTGTCAAGTACTATTGTGCTCGTCTCCGCTCGTGTCGCCGGGAAGCGTCGCCCGGCTCGCTGCTAATCTGTCGGAGACTTCCAGGCTGTTTTCTCAGCGTAGGCACTGTTGAGATTCCATAGCCTGGTAGCTCCGCACTCGCAAACGTCGATGTCCATGACGTTCCCGTGGCTTCGCGGGTCGCAGTGGTCCGGTCGGACACAATGCCGAAATGGGACCGTTTGGACTGCTTTTGCCCTATGTGTGTGTGTCATCTCAATTCCCCCTCGTTTGATCTACCCTTATTATCGCGCCCGAAGGTTACAGGACACGTAACGAAGGGTATCAGGAAGGTAAACATCCGGCCTTGCGCTTCCGTGGCCCGCGCCTTGGTCCGTAGCGCGTGACATCGCGCTCGTCCGGTGCCCGAGTCTCCACAGCTGCCACAGAGCCGTCCGGCAGGAGCGTACCCGGCCGGCCACAGAGAATGCAGCACAGCGCGGCGGCGTCCTGCACGTCCGGCACCAACGATCCACGGCAGGCGGGCCTAGGGCAGGGTATCATCGCCCGATCTCACGGAGCAGTGCACGGCCTATAAACTCACAATATGCCGGTGGAATGGCTTGGCTCAATTCAGCCCGTGACATCCAGGGAATGTTCATAGCTATTCTCCCGTCGCTGGCCTTGAAATTATGCCCCACGCAGGTTATGAAATCCTGTTTCTCCAGAGTGTGATAGTGTCCCTTGCTGGGGGGCATCGAGTACGAGTGGTTGCAGGCTGCCGGCGCAAATCCAATCGGCCATGAGCACTCAAACAGCCTGTGGCGATAGACCCGCAGTCCCGGGAACATCGACCCACATAGCATCAGGGGGGCAATCAACGGAGCGCTTGGCACATTCTCGATCACGTACGGCAACCCGCAGGCTAGGAGAAGCTCCCGGACCGGCGCTATCAGATCGGGGTACTCCCCTCCGTGTATGTGTCGAGCCACGGTGTAATGCTGGCATGGAGGGCTGGCATGAATGGCATCGTACCGGCTCAGGTCCGCAGTGGCGAGATATGACAGAGCGTCGGCCTGGACGAACTCATCTCCGATGTAATGGGGCTGCGGCTCAATGTCCAAGCCGACAACGTAGAATCCAGCCAGCTGGTAGCCGCGGGTCGTTCCGCCGGCCTTGCAAAAGGCGTCCAGGAGTACGGGCCTCATTCGCTCGCCTCCATCCTCGGCTGTTGCGCCAGCTCCCGTCGCCAAGCGCTCAGCGCCGAGAACCTGGACAGGGACATCTGCATGCAGTCGGCGTAGAACATGCCCATGTGGAGCTCCCAGACAGCGCACCAGGGACAATACCCCTCATGCCCAGCGATGGCTACCCCATCGCAGTGCAGGGACCTACATGGTTTCAACATTTTGACTCTGGCAACGTGAAGCCGGCGCTGGCACATCGATCACAGAGCGCCTGGGCCCCCTGAACTCGCCAGCACCGACGCTGCGCGGCGGACTTCGCCTGCTCCGGCGTCGGTGCTGGCATCTCGCTCGCCCGGCCACAGAAATTGCAGGCCAGCCAGTGCGTCGAGCCGTCGGCGCTGTGCTCAATCATCTCAACTCTCAGCGATCAGGGAGAGGGCTGCGCACATGAGCACGTTGGCCCTGTGATAGGGGTCGCTATCAGCCCGCCGTGGCATAGCCCACTTGATGCTCCCGTCTGCAAATCCCTCAGCGAATGCCCGTATCGCCTCCAACAGCGCGTCCCGCTGTGCGGTCACGGTCTCCAGTTCGTCGATTGCCTCGATTGCCCGGTTTGCCATGCTCATGATTGCGCCTCCTGCTCGTTGGTAAACTTAATCCTGATTAGTTCCTGTGCTGCCTGGCGGTTCATGCGGATTGTCCTCGTAAGATCGAGCGAGCGACATTCGACATACCCCTCCTGGTCTGAGATGACCTGCATGATAGTGGGTTGCCACGCCGGTGCGTGGCTGAACATCGGGAAGGTTTGGCCGACGAGTGAGTCGGTCATGATTCCCCCTTTCCGTATAGACTCAGGGCGAGAATGGCCTGCTCTATCCCGTGTGTCACTCCTAGGCAGTATTGAAATTCCTCCTCATTCCCCTCTAAAAGATACGCCTTGGAAGCCTCACGGCTGTTTTCCTTCATCGTCTCCAGGTGCTCTAGCAGTGTCATGATTGCGCCTCCTTCGATGCGTGAATCCAGGTTGCCCGGAGTTGCCACGATTCCGGGTCTCCAAAGTCCCAAGCCAGCCCCGCGGCTGTCTTCGCCGTCTGCAACGTGCGTGCCGAAACTTCGCAATCTTCGCCGGCTTCGGTGAACCAGGAATACAGCGTGCCAGAGCTATCCTCCGTCCGGCGGCAGACGAGCCCGAGCTGGCCGATTGCCACCAGCCGGGCGGTCTCGCTCCGTGCGTGGAGCTGGTCCAGGTCCACCAACGGCGTCCTTGTCCCGGCGCCCTGGTATTCTGGTAATAACTCGGTCTGGAATTCTGTTGGCCCAAAACCGGGCAATCCTGGCGTGGTGGCAGGTTTGTTCTTCATGGTGCCCCGAGTAGCGAACGGACGGCGGCGGGATTCATGTCAAACATCATACCGAAGATTCCAAAACCCTGTGCCTTGGCGGTTGCCTCTTTCAGGTGTCGGCCGCAAAGCTGAACACTCCCAACGGCGATGTAGGTCGCCCGGCGGTTGCAGAACTCACACCGGGGCATTGCCTCAAGCTGGGCCTTGCGGCGGGCGATGTACTCACGAGCCTGGGCATTGTGGCATTCATGGCATTGTCCGGCGGTGTCGCGAAAGAGCTCGTGTGTCCCGCAGGTGGTGCAATCCCCTTCCCCGCCCATGTCTATGGTTCTCATGTTGTACCTCCCTCGTTTCGCTAGAATGTTGCTGGCAGGTTGCGCTAGGACGGGATACCTAACCATGTTAGGGAACGTGGGCGCCGTCTCCTCGACATCCAACCGGCATAAACAGCAACCGGTTGCGGGTACTTTGGCGGGAACGTTGCGTAACATATTGGTTTCTCTTCTCACCGTCCATCCTGCCTGAAACATCCTTCTAGGCTAGTTTGCCTACACTCCAGGGCGAACGGTCAATTCTCATTCGCCCTGGTGGGTAGATCAATTAGACCTTGACCGCTTCGACCTGGCAACGGCAGAACACGGCCGCGCCGGCGTTGATAAGTCCGGTCTTTTCCTCTTGGGTCTCCTTGTCGGTCCAGGTCTTCAGCGTGCGAATGGCAATCTTGACGGCCTTCTCGCCCCGGCGTACCTGGCAACCAAGAGCCAGCCAACGGCGATAGGTGAAAACATCCTCGTATGGCTCACATCCACACGCCAGAGCGCTCTTGATGTGAGAGGCGTTCATTACGCTGTACCGCTGGAAGGACCGCGCCTCCTGCGCCGACATAAGGGGCTGGCGTGTGCCTTTGGTTGTCTGCAGTTGAGCTACCATGTTCATCCTCCCCCTTCTCAGTTTGTTGGCTCCCGCGTTTAGGTGACTGTCCTAAATGGTAGCAGTCCCTTTCCCATGGCTGCTATCTCCCTCCGCAATCCCCCGTAAAGCTCCCCAGTGGCCCGGCGCATGTCAAGGGGGTATGCGTTGGCTTTATCGTAGCGCATCATACGCCGATACCGCGCTAGCTTCTGCTCCCAACGGTCAAACTCGTATTGTCTCCTGTTCATGTCGTTTCTCCCTTCTAGTTTGTTGGCTCCCGGGTGAGTGGCCCCACCCGGCGGCCAGCAAGCCGCCTTAGTTGTAGATCGTGTCTGCCAGGTCTCTGACTCGTGCCCATCCACGGTCAATCAGGTCGGGGTCACTGGCGATAAGGCCGCGCATGTTCGCCTCAACAGTGGCCCGTTCATCCATGCAAATGTGCGCATCTAGCCATGCCTCAAGGTGCCCCTCCGTGTACTCGTCCATCGTTTGCACCGCAGGCTTCGGCAGTAGCATCTCCAGTATCCTATCCTCATGTGTCATCGTCCTTCTCCCTCTCAGTTTGTTGGGCCCCGGGTTATTAGAACTGCTCGTAAATCCGCACCTTATGCTTTATAGCCTCTGGGAGTAGGCATATCGCAATCCCGGCTTCGTCGGGCCGACGGAATCCATCGGCTCCCACTTCCCGTAAAAAGCTCGCTGCCCATTCCGCAATTTCGGCTTCAGCAAGCCACGATTCGCCAATCGCCTCAGGGCATTCGATAATCTTCAGCCCTATTTCATCAATCTGTAGCAGAGTCGCGCCATCCTCACCGTAGCAATATTGGATAGCGTGATCGATATCTTCAGCCCACCAAGAGAGTGTCTTGGCGGCTTTGTAGTGGCGGGCGATTCCCCGGTAAAGCATCTCTCGTTCCCCTCTCTATATTTGCATCGCCCCGGAATTGTGAACCGGGACATTGTTGTGGCCAATCTGGAGCACCACTCCCAATCTCTATCTAGTTTTCTTCTCTGCATACGATAGCTCTAAGTGCCAGAAATTCTCTCTCACACTTATCATAGTGGGCCGTGTCGCCGTGGTCATCGGCGGCCCGCATCTGATAGGACAGGTAGTTCATCCGGGCGATCATTTCGTTGTATGTCATTTTCTGTCTCCTTGCAGCGGGCTTGTGAACCGCCATGCTGCATTAAGGGAGCTTCACCAACTCCCCCACTCTGCAATTTACCTTCCTGCTTCCCCACCGCAGGACCGGTCTTTCGTATCTTGCCTCGCAGTCTAACACCACCAGGTGCCGGTATGGGTTTCGAGTGGGGCTTGTTCGGTCTACCCCTCGCCCGCTTCGCCTCTCCCTATCTCACTCTCCTCTCTCTCTGTCTCTATTTACCATTATGAGCCCTCCAGGTTAAGGAACACGTCAAAGTCAGTAACATTCAGGTTAAGTTTCCCCAACTTGCGTAAATAAACCGTTACCTTCAATTCCCTCCCTTGACACGCCGCCGGCCACGGGCCACAATGTAACCAAAATCACAGGAGACCAAAATCCATGACGAACTCCCCAGGCTCCGGGCGAACTAACGCCCCAAGAGACGCCGCCGGCCACTTTGTCCAAAACCCCACGGAGGAACCCGACGAAATCCAGGAGCTCGAGACAGAGGACCCCTTCTTACTCATTGAACACCCCCGGAAACATGCCATGCTGATGACTTATTGCCTCGTCGGTAAGGTTCACGAGTCAGCAGCCCGAGCCGGTATCTCGTGGGTTTCACATTACTACTGGCTCCAGAAGGATCCCCAATATGCCGAGGCATGGAAGCTCGCTCAAGAAATACATGCAGTCGAGCTCGAAGACGAGGTCACCCGACGTGGAAAAGACGGGGTCGACCTTGACGTTCGGGACAAGAACGGGAACATTGTTGGCACCCGCAAGCAGTACAGCGACCTGCTCTTGATCTTCCGGACCAAGGCCCAATGGCCTGGGAAGTACGGCGATCGGGTGACAATGGACATCGAGACGAGGGTAAGGGAGGTAGCGCAGGCCTTGGGCGCCGATCCTGACGAGGCTGTCGAGGAGGCGCGCCGGCTGACGGGCCCTGGCGGTAGACGGCTTCTGGGGCCCGGACGGTGAGGGGGTGCTCCAAGGCTGAAGTGACAGTGCTGTCACCTACTAAAGGAAGTACGAGAGAAGTGACAAAATTGACACAAATAGGTACGGCGTGGTAGGCTGGGGAAGATGACAAAATTGACACAGCAGCTGGGTTGGAAGCTCATCAAGGGTGGGCGGAAGCTGACTTTTCATGAGTGGGTTTGGTCTGGGAGTTGCTCACCGCATAATAGGGAAGCTTCATCTGATCATCGGCTAACCTCTGGTGCCCATGCCCTGTATTTCCACATGGTGGGGCTAGACTGGTATCATCGGAGTTACCTGAAGTCGAAGGAATGCCCACCGCTGGCTGTGGCCGACTTGGCAGCCTACCGCAGATGTACGCCGCAGACGATTTACAGGCAGGTCGCCGTACTGGTAGCAAGCGGCTGGGCTGAAAAGGTGCGCCGTGGTTACTACCGTCCGTTGAGGGTCTGCCCTCGGAGGGAACGGAAGATTGCGGTATAGCTGGCGTCAGACCGGCTATGGCCAACTTCCCCACATCCTGGGGTCTATTGCCCTGCCCAAGATGACGCGGCTTGTAACGGAGGACCTCTACCGCCGTGGGTTCAACTCTGGATGCTCTGTCCAGGTGGCCGAATCGTTGTTGGCAGCAGATATGGGGTGTTCTGCCAGGACCTATATCCGTCATCTCAACATCTCGGAGTATGTCGGTTTTATACGGCGCCGTCGGTTAGGCGAGGGAAACGTCAACATAATCGACCTCCTACTTCGTCCCTCCGATGGTCAGGGGGCCCATATGTCGGCCGGCATCCTAGCCCAACTTCCGCACCTACACCCGGCCCTCTTCAAGGATGAGCAGCACACAATGGAATGGTGGTTCGTGCAGGTCGCCTGGCATAAGGAAGCAATGAGGCCAATTAGGGGAATGGTCCATCGGGACGGGAGGATGTCGTGAGATACGCTGATCTCTGTTGGTGCTACATGGATGCCGCGCCTGAGGTTGTCCCTTGGTCCGAGCTGCTTCCGTGGATATGGACCCTGGCAGCCCTTGCCGTGCTTGAATGAGAGACCCATACAGCGATGACCCCGACCTACCCTCCTGGCAAGCTGTCGCATGGTGCGTTCTCGCCATTCTCGCCTTCGGAGCCTTCGCCGTCACCAACTCCTATTTCGGTATCGTTCTGTTCGTCGTCTTCCTTGCCGTTGCGAGACACTTGCCCCGCTTCGAACCATGACTAAGAGCACCCGTCAACCCGTCTTTCTTCCCAGCGGTAGAGCTCGCTGGCCGGGTGTCCAGGTCGAAGGCCTCTGTCCTTTAGCTCAGATGTTCGCACGGCGCGCTCTGTCTTCTCTCTTGCTTCTTCTTTAGCCTTTGTCTCTGTCTTCTCTATCGCCTACAATCGTACCCTTCAATCTTGTCTCTGTTGTTTGTTCTTGTTGTTCTTGCTCTTGTTTGTTCTTTAGTCTCTCTTGTGGTGTCTATCTTGTGTTGTCTGTTGTTTGTCTTGTCTGTCTTGTCTGTTGTTTCTCTCTTCGTTCTTGTTCCCTTGTCTCTCTCTGTGTCTGCTGTCTTCTCGTCGTTCTCTATCTTGTTCTCTATCTTGGCCTACCCGTATACCTTCTTTGTTGTTTCGTTCTTTCGTGTTTGTCCACTACTAGGATTTTCTACAGAATTCCGCGGCTAAAGGGCATTCCCTTGACACTGGATACTGTTGTGGTATAATGGGAGATATGAAGAGGCATTGTAAGCGATGTGGGGTAGACTGGTTGAGTCGTGGGGACATCAAGGAGGGAGAGGGATGGAGGCCGGTAAAGTGTCCGAGGTGTCAGAGTTTGAAGTGGGATGAAGAGAGTGTGGAAGTGAGGGCATGGCGAGAGGAGACCCGTCGAGAGGCGAAGGCCCGGAACCAGCGAGGGCTTGGGATGAAGGTCAGGGGTGGGATCATTGAAGGGTGGAGAACATAGCATGAGAGTCGAACAGTGTCGGGATTGTGGTGCGGTGGCTGGGCATGGGGGGCCTGCGGAGACACTTACTGGGGGATTGTGTTCCAAATGTCGGGCATGGCGGGCGGAGCATAACGGAGAACCGATGTGCCCGGAAGAACAGCGCCGGCTAAAATGGGCGCAATTCCCGCAATATAGGAGTGAGAGGGACGGGGAGGCGAGCGTAGCATGAGCGAGTCTCAGTTCGTGGCGCACCATTGCCCCGTTTGCGGGGGCTGCACGTTCTTTGCCAGTGAGTCGTGGCTGATATGTGCTCTCTGTGGCGGGCATGAGAAGATGGAGATATTCGAATGAATGATCCGTACGAGGTCAACAGGGATATAAACTGGGGGGCGGTGGCGTGGCTTCTGGTCGCCATCCTGGTCTTCGGAGTGCTGCTGGTCCTTTGGGACACTGGTTTTCGGTTCCCGCCGGAGCCTGCGTGAGAAGAAATGGAACATGAAAGAGGCCGAGGCCTACAGGTGGAGACAGAAGGAAGGAGTAACGTTACGATCTCCTACATAGGGGTACACTTCAGTTACGTGGTGGACAAAGGGGTCACCGATGCCATTGACGAGGCCGACGAGTTAGGTTGGAAGACCTATGTCAGGGAACAAAACCGATTAGAGTTGGCCGCGTGCTATCCGGTCTCCTACTCGTTTCCATGCGGTTTTGTGGGTAACTATGGGACTTTGGACGATGTGCCAATGGAGGATACCCCTTGTCCTTGTGGGAACCCTGCCCACTGGCTTGTCAAGTACAGTCGTCGTTGAAGGCGATTCTCGTCTGTCTTGGGGCAGTGGGGATTGTCGTTGTCTATATTGTTATCGTGCAGTGTTTGAGGGGGTACTAAGATGACGAAGGATGAGTTTGAGGCAGGATATGCCTTAAGAAGCCACCTGACACTTGAAAAACTGCACGAGCTCGGGTTATATGCCGTCACCTGCGCCTGTGGTGAAGATGGGTGTGAGGGATGGCAAATGACTTCAGTTGGACAAGATGGTGCAGGACTTCTTAAGGGGAGGGAAAAGATGTCTGCGAAGGATAGGAGTGGGGCCTTGATCTACATGGAGGTGCCACTTGCGACAGTGTTGGCAGACTATAGCAAAGGGCTGAAGGCAATGGCGGGGACAGAGATATTCGGGGTCGAGAGTTTGGTAGACGCAACAAAGGGAATCGTGATCTTCAAGGTCTTCACTCGTTCCGTGGGGGAGGGGTAGAGTGAAGAAGCGATCTTTAAGGCGTAGGCACTTTTGCCTTATGTTGGGGCGCAAGGAGCGGGCGAGGCGGGCCAGAACAAACAGGTTCTGCTTGGCCATGCTCGCATCGGAATGGGTAGCGGAATGAGGCTATCGTGTCTGCGGTGTCAGTGGAGTTGGCTCACGAGGCTAGAAGGAGTGTTCCCGAAGCGGTGTCCGAAGTGTGGGAGTCCGTATTGGGCGAAGGAGCGGGGTTGGTGGAGAGAGAAACACCCAAGTAACGTGGGGGCCGGACATACAGATGGCGATGGCAGCACAGTACTTTGGAACGAAGACCGAGGGGTAGGTAGTTGGTAATCATCGGGGGTGGCTTAACGCCTGATATGGGGGCAGATTTAGATGAGGTATGGCTGAGAGTCTTAAAAGGGGCTGGTTGCATCGATGGGCAGGGAGTGGTTGTAACGGAAGGGTTAAAGAACGCACTCATCGGGTTGGGATATGCCTTGGCCCGCGCCGACAACTTGCTTTCTTTGGAGTGCAAGGCTATTCTGGTGAGCACTGACGCTGAGATAATGTCTGAGATTATGGGAGCTAACCTCTCAACCCGTACCCGTAACGCCTTGCGTAGGGCATATTTCCTATATGTAGGAATCATGCCACGAAAGCTCTTATCTCAGCTAACTCCCAGTGAGTTTGAGACTGCGAAGCCAAGGGGACTAGGGGTGGCTGCTCGCACGGAAATACTCGCTAAATTCCCTAACTTGCGGGACGAAGACGGTGACCTTGGTAATTATCGCTGACCGTCGGGAAGAGGACATCATCGCCATAACCGCGGCCATGCGGGTGCGGGAACGGCAGCGGTCAGGCCCGACGGAAGAAGAACTCCACTGGCGTGAGGCCGAGCTCGACCGATGCCGGACCGACATCCTTTACTGGATTGACAACTACTGTTGGGGCTTCGATAACAGACTGCCTGTTGGGGAGCAGGAGTTCAAATTCAAGCTTTACGACTTCCAGGGACCATACGTACTGTGGCTGGAAGAGCGGTATCGAAGGCACCTGGACGGGCTGACCGAGAAAAGCCGGGACATGGGCGTTACTTGGCTTAACCTCTATTGGGATACGCACCATTGGCTCTTTGACGGCATGTTCCAAGCCCTCTTGGGAAGCCGCAAAGAAGAGATGGTTGACAACAACCAGATGGACTCGCATTTTGGCCGTCTGGACTTTGTGATAGAGCATCTCCCCGACTGGATGAAGCCGGCTGGATACGACCGCAAGAAAAACCGGACCTTCCTCAAAATCTACAACCCGGCTACCGGGGCACTGCTCGAAGGTGAATCAGCCAACAAGAAGTTCGGACGTCAGGGCCGCTACAATGTTTTGTACCTCGATGAGGCAGCTTTCATCCCTGACTTCAAGATCATCTGGGCTGGCACCGCCGACTCAAGCCCTTGCCGGATCGCAGTCTCGACGCCAAACCCATACGAGGCAAGCGGGTTAGACTTTGAGCATCTGAAAGACGGTGGCAAGGTCCCCGTCTACACCATTCATTGGAGGTCGCACCCGAAGAAGGACGACGCCTGGCTGGAGAACGAGCGGACGCGGCGGACGGATGAAGAGATCGCCGTCGAGATCGAGATCAGTTACCAGGTGGCGCTCACCGGGCGGGTCTACGGCGAGTGGGACTCGCTCCCCCATGGTGACTTCCCCTACCGGGACGGCTGGCCCCTCTACTGTGTCTGGGACTACGGCGTGGACGACGACACGGCGATGATATGGGCACAACGCAATCCCGTGAGCGGGAAGTTTCGCATTGTTGACCGTTATCACAACAACGGGCGAGCCATTGACTTCTATATCCCCTGGGTAACGGGGCAGGTGGCGTCCGGGCTTCCTTATGAGTACACTGAAGCGGACTTGAACCAGATCGCTCGACATTCGGCATGGCCTATGGGCGTCCACTTCGGGGACCCCGCCGGACACCAGAGGAACCCGGTTACCGGAACCAGTGTCATTCACGCCTTGGGACTTGCACAGATTATCGTCAACACCAAGGCCGACACTAATACATTCGAGAAACGACACCGAGAGACGCAGATGTTCATGCGACGGATCGAGGGGATCAATATGCCGGCTTGCCAAGCCCTCGACGACGCCATGAGGCACGCCCGGTATCCAAAGAGGGACGAAGGAGGCCAGGAGACTGGAGAGAGACGAGCGCCAGTTCACGATTGGACTGCGCACTACCGTTCGGGAATCGAATACTTAGCCGTAAATGCGCCCAAGATTATCGTTGGGGCGAAGAAACAGGGGAGACGGAAGTCGAGCTGGGAGAGGATGTAGATGAGTGAACGCGGTAGTTTTGTAACGGAGTACATGGGTTGCGACGAGTGCTTCCGCCGTATGAGGGTTGTGCTTGAGAAGAACGGCAAGTTCCTCAAAGGCGTAGTAATACCCCCATGGGAGGGATATCCAGGGGCATTCTTGCCCATTCTGGTCGGTAAGATCGGCGGGGGGTACCCAGGGGAAGAGTGGTACTACATCATGTGCGAACTTTTCACCAAGGAGAATGCGCCATGTCACCCTGTCAGAATCGCCGTCCTGACCGAGGCTCCAGAAGAGCAGTGTATTCTTGAGGTCCAGACAAATGGGATCGTCAAGACAATCGTTTCGACGCGACGCAAAGTCAGAGCCAAGCGGAAGGAGGCAACAGTATGAGCGAAATACCCCGGATGTCAATCAGCAAGTTCAAGGCAACAGCCAAGGCGGGGATGGACCTGCCCGTGATCATCACGGTGGATGGCGAGGACGCGTTCGCCGTGGTTCCCATCGCGCAGATTGCCGAGGGTGAATCGATGGTGCGTGTCTTGCAGACACTCGTGGCGGATGAAGAAGAACCCGCTTGGCTACCCCCTGACGCCATCAGGGACTCATGATGAACCTGCACGTCACGTGGAACGATGGAACTGACGAGGTATTCGCAAATGTTCATTGTGTCACGGTTTCTGGACTGCTGCTGGAATTAGAGATGCCAGACGGCAGAAAGACAACTGTGTCGTTGCTGGCGGTACGCAAGTGGCGAACCGGCCCATCGGACGGAGAAGGCGAATGATCGCCCTTCATCATGTCCTCTGCGGGCATGTGGCATTTTATGTGACCGGCCAGGAGGCACTTGACAGCGGAGCGCGAGCGTCGGATGTGGTACTCTTAGATGGGCGCAAACCCGACGCCGGGACAGCGATAGTCTGCGGGAGTTGTGGGCAGCGCATCACGGGACAGGGGCTTATGACACTGCCTGGACCTGACAGGAGAGAGTGAGGTGAAGATGGTAGGGGGGACGCGGGCGGTCCTTGATGCGCTGATAGATCGGTTCCACGACACTCACTGGCGGTTTCCTACCAAGTTGGTTCTGGATCACGATTCGATAGAGGAACTTCAACGGGAAATCGCTTTCCAGATGGGAATCGTCCCTTCGCCTTCTCTGATTCAGTTCTACACTGGGATACCCATCGAAACGTGGTCCCCTCCTGCCGGGTTTAAGTCTCTCCGTACGATCAAGGTGGTCCGTGATGAGAAGACTATGAGTTACCAATTCATCGGAGCAATGTAGATGTCACCAGCCACCTCACGGGCGTGCTTTCCTGTCCCGTTGGTAGCAACGTGAACAGGAGCCATGTGAGACGTGTTTGCTATCTATCCGTCCGCAAATGATACATGATGGGTACTTCTTTGACCATGTTGTGATATGATTATGCAGGTACATATGAAAAGACTGTCCGAGTAGTTGTAGGTTCTCGATTCTATTGTCGAGGGTGTCAAGGTTGATATGATGGACGTGTTCCTTAGTCAGGATCGGCCTGCCAAGAACTTGCGACATGAGATGGCGGTGTTCAAAGGGCCATCTTCCTTGTGGGCGCACCTTTATCTGCCAGTAGATAATGTGGTCGTCTACGCGGTTAAGCCTCCGACTACCGATGGGTCTCGCACAAGGGTGGGACATACCCGGCCTACTTTTGCTGGGGCAGGGACCATATTTCGTCCGAGTGCAGTCAGGGGCGAACCGACTGTATCCCTTAAAGATGCCCCGGGTGAACTGTGGGCGAAGGAGTTTTCCACAACCACACGGGCAGGGTCGAACGTAGGATTCCAGTTTCTTTGGCGTAATTCACCTCTCTTATCCATAATGCCTGCAAGAAGCATAGCACGTGTCGCCTGTTGTTAGCAAGAGCCAGTGGAACTTCATGAAGAGCGTCGCTGAAGGTACCCGCAAGGCCAAGGGCTTGACAAAGAAACAAGCGCAAGAGTACATTGATGGGCAGAACCCCGCGGACTTGCCGGAGCGAATCGGACCGAAGAAAAGCGGAGAGGACTTGATTAAACAGGGACTCAGGGCGCACAATAAAGGGCAACATGGCTGAGTTGACGGCGGAACAACGCAAGAAGTTGCACTCATCTAGTTTCGTGTTTCCCAAGGATCGGAGTTATCCTATTGATACGGAGGCAAGGGCTAGGGCTGCCCTGGCGATGGTCCACGGAGCACGGTCGGGGAAGTCAGGGACCCTAGTTGAGATAGCGGCGGTAGAAGCGGCCGTCCACAAAAAGTACCCCGGTATCGACCAGGAAACACCACTCCAGAAGATCAAACGAGGACTTGCCGAAGGCCAAAAGAAGGGACGATAACGACATGATGCAGCGACCGGGCATGATGGAAGCGCAGGGACAGCCCCAGCCAGACGGTGGACAGGGAGAGTTGCAGCAGATACAGCAGATGCTCTTGATGTTGCAGAAGAACCCTGCCATGATGGGGCGGATGATGACTGATCCGGCAATGAAGGCGAGATTCTTGGAGATGCTACAACGTTTCCTGGAGTTACAGGCCAGAGGGAGCCGTCCGCCTAACGGCTTCGAGGTGATTCAGCAAGGACTCGCCGCCGCGCCGCAAGGTCCACAAGGGCCGGTGCCGAACATGGCCCGGCAAGCCCTGGTGAGGTAGTCAGGTAAGACCGTGAACCCGTAAGGAAAGCAAATGGCTGACAAGTCTGGCAACCTGATGGCCACCGAGAACGCCGCCGAAAGCCCGTATGCGGAAGGCGTCGTAGGCAGTATTGCCCCATCCATGCTGATCTTCGACGATGGCCCCGCGGCAGACGACTCGACCCCTAAGCACAAAGCACGCAAGCCCACCATAGAGCAGATTAAGAAGTGGGCCAAGGCGGATAAAGCCTATTGGGAACCTCGCAACGTACGTATGTTGCGCCATCAGAACCGGGTATTGATGAAGCGAAAGCCCATCCAGGGCGACAAGCCCGATACCCGCATCTATCTCAATGACTGCAAGGTCCTTATCGAGAAGATCGCCAGCATGATAGCCCGACGGTCCCCCCGCATCGAAGTGCCACCCAAGGGCGAGGCCAACTACGATGCTGCACAACGGATCGAGAACGCACTCCGATGGTGGACTGAATACCTTAACCGCCAGTGGCAGGAGGGCCTTCACAATCCCTTGCCCTATGACCAGGGTCAGAGCATCCTACTACGAGGATGGGTCTGCGAACGTCTCCTACTCAACTCAGACGACGAGGGATGGGTGGACGACACGCTCTTTGACCCTATGAACCTTTACCCCAGGGTGTCAGGCAAGCGCATCACGAGGGTAAACCATATCTACCAGTCCACGGTAGGCGAACTCATAGAGGAATTCCCTGATGCAGAGGACCGTTTCGCCGGGCAGGACGAGGATAAGAAGGTCTCCTGCATCGACTTTTACCAGAACCGAGAACCTTTCTACCATGCCGTCATTGCAGACGGCGAATGGGCCAAGGAGCCAACCGAGTTAGGGTACTGGCCCTGGATTATCGCAGTCGCCAAAGGTGCATTCAGCCATCACGAATACCCCGGCGGAGACGCCGACGACGTTACGGCCAACATTGGGGCCGGCTTTCTCGACGCCATTGAGTACATCGTGGACGCGTTGCAACAGTTCCTCTCGATGCTCACCGCCGCGGCTGCCAAACAGGAAAACCCCCCCATTGGCATTTGGACCAACACCGAGGGAGATATTCGGCAGGTCGAGATCGGCGCTGGCGATACCAGTCACCTCGTTACCGGCGATAAAGTCGAGGTCTTCGAGATCGGCGCCAAGGTCGGGACCCTTATGCCTATCATCTCCACCCTTCAAGACCGAGCGAACAAGGCAGGACTGCCGTCTCCTATGTTCGGACAGGGTGGGGAGTTGGCGTCGGGCTACATGGGGGCGCTGATGATGGGCGCTGCCGAAGACACCGTTTGGGCCTTCATCAAAGCGTTGCAGGGGTTCCAGTCACGGCGTTATGAGAAAATGCTGCAAATTTACGCCAAGTTTGCGGACAAAGGTATTCCTATCCTTTCCCCTTCTACTGCCGAATCCAAAGTCTTGCAGAAGGGGAAGATGGTGTGGGGCGAGGAGTTGTCTGTGGCCGACATCGAGGCCAACGGGACCTATGTCGATGTCGTCTACGAGGACTTCAGTCCGCAAGATCGCGTGGCCCTGGGCAACCTTGCTATCATGTTGGTAAGGGAGAAGTTGGTTGATCTGGCGACAGCGCGGGACAAGTACCTCGGACTGGATGACCCTGGACTCATCAATGACAAAGTACTGGCTGATATGGCATACCTCTCGCAGGATGTCGTGCAAGCCCGTACCAAGATCGAGTTGGCCAAGCGGGAGATGTGGCCGGAGCTTATGGCCCTCTTGCAGGCTGAAGTCACCAAGGACAAGTCAGAGGCCGAGGCGAAGGCTATGGCACAGCAGATAGCACAGAACGGGGGAAGGCCACCTGGCGCAGGCCCTGGCGCAGGTGGCCCTGGTACTGCCGAGCCTGGACCGATTGGCGGACTACCGACAACGGCTGCATCGTCTATGGCTATGGGAATGACGCCGGCCGTACCAAGCGATGAAGAGATCAATGCCCGCTTGATGGCGGGCGCAGGAGGGTAACATGGGCTGGACAAACAGTGGGCAGGACGCAACGGCTAAGGGCGTGTTCGACTACCTGCTCAAGAATCCAGGGTTTGATCCGGGGTTCAAGGCTTGGTACAACACCGCTGGCTGGAACAACTGGGGGGCAGGAGGCCCAAGCGCTGCAGACGCAGCGCGAATCCTGGACGCCTATGGTGGCAACTGGGACAGGTCCAAGGGGCGCAACCCTGGTGACGACTACGAAGGTAGCATCCAGCAGATGTACGATTGGGTTTCGCTCAACAACGGAGGGCAGCCCACGAGCGACTTTGGCAAGTACCATTACGGGGCGTACGGCAACATCGGGAGTGGCTCCTCACCTGGGGGAGTCTCGTACGACATTACGAAGGCTGCTACGCCGACAAAAACACAGGCAAATACACCTGCAAGGAGTGTGTCCGCAGTAGTGAGACCGCCACTGGCCGTTGCCCCGGCCTACGTCGATGTGCCTGGGGCAGGCGCGCCGGTCGATACCCTTGCACCATGGCCGGGAGCAGGCGCGGGGTCGGGGCGGATGTGGGCGGACAGTCCGAATTGGTTAGATTTTCTAGCCAGGATCAAGGGAAACTACAAACAGAACGTAGCGGGGAGATAGAAATGACTGATCCGTGGAAAAGTCCATTCGAAGACGAAACAAGCAAGAACAGGTGGGCTGGCTGGCAGAGTGCCCTAACCAACTGGAAGCCCCCGAACTTTAGCCCCGCAACAGGGGAAGAGGGCTCCGTCTATGGGAACATGGCGGGCTACATGCAGGACTTGCTGCAATCTACAGGAGCCCAGCGGTTTCTAAGCCCGACTGCTATTGCCAGGCTTAGAGACCAGGCTATGCGGGTAGCAAACCTCCAACAGGCACAGGCAATGGGCGATTATGGAATAACGGATGCACCTGCTGACCCGGAATACCTGCGGAACTTCCTACAGCAGCCGACCATGTCGATGGGCGATCTACAGAACCGCGTCCAATCAATCCTGACCAAGGCGGGGCAACCCGGCGGTGTGCGGGACTGGTTAATGAACTCGGACGACTTGGAGGGTCCACAAAAATTTATACAGTCTCTCCTGGGCCAGTCCGCAACTGGGTTGAGCGCAGTAGCGAGGAACATGCAGACTAAGCGAGCCCTAGCTGAGTTTCCATCCTACGAGATAGCTGCTAACCAGAGAGGCGCAGCGCCCAACTGGCTGGAATACGTGTTGGGCGAGATTCCTGGTTCGGGGGTTAACCGCTTGGGGTATACATTTAGGACGCCCTCGCAAAACTGGTAGGTGAGTGATGCCGAACTACAATTACACTAACCCCTTTAAGGGGCTTGATTTCGGCGCTATGCCGGGAGCGTGGATGCTTGACCCCGCCTCAACGGATAACGGTGAAGGAGCAATGGGCGCGTATGGGTTATTTACCTCAAAGGCAGAAGGGCCACCTAACCTACAGCATTGGTTGCAGGGGCAATACTCTCGTTTGTTGGGGCAATACTACGGTAGCCAAGCCGAGAACCCAACCAAGTCGTGGGTGGAATATCTAGCAGACGTGGACCTGAACAAGCAGTATGGCGGGCTTCCTCCTAGCGCACGAGGAGAAACGCCTGGACGGTACGCGCCAAGATCACGGACTATAGCGTACTGACATGACTAAAAGTTGGATCGACACAATCTCTCCGATATTCTCACCACCGGCTTCGCCTATGGGTGGCGGCGAGTCTTATACGAACCGTGGTAGAGGTGCTGGCAATGATTGGCTTTCCTTCTTGTCCACCCTACAGCGAGATATTTCTCCAATGCAAAGGTTCGATCAAGATTTCACACCGTTCAGTTTTAGGGTTCCTGTGCCCAAAATCAATCTTGTGCCGCCTACGACTCCAGCAAAGTCCACGACACTGCCTGCAACTAAGGTCACCCAATCGGGCACTCCGAGCAAGACTGTGCAGGAATGGGCGCCTACCGTCGCGCCTCTGGCGGCGCAGTACGGCGTCCCGATGGACGTGGCCCTTGGCATCATGGACATCGAGAGTGGCGGGAATCCAGAGGCCAAGAGCGCCATGAACTACGCCGGTGGAAAGGCAATCGGGCAGGCGTCCGGTCTTATGCAAATAATGCCGGGGAATTTTGCTCCTGGGGAAGACCCGATGGACCCCGTGACGAACATTAGTCGGGGACTCAAGATGCTCGCCGACAGGTTCAAGACGTACGGCAACTGGGAGTCCGCAGCAGCTAGTTACTTTGGCGCAATCGGGAAGGACGGCAAGCCCAGTAGCGCTGCCGACGTCAACGGGGTAACGGGAGTGGCCTACGTTCAGCGGTTCTCCAATGCCAGATCGAAATACGCCAGCCCGTGACGTAAGATGGGCAACACTTGGATTGATTTTCTCTCACCTCCTTCTTCACCGCCTCCAACCCGCCCGTCGGGGGGTGACTCCTTCCCTCCGGCGGTGGAGGCGGGACGCAAGCGCGCCCAAAGGCCGGTCGATGGACCTCCCGTCGAGGTTGCCACCCGGCCGGGCGATGATTTCTTGGCAAAGGTTAAGGATGTTGGGGAGACCCTCGCCAATGTGCCAGACCCAATAACAGCCATCCTTGGCGACCGTCAGTTGCCAGACCCCCTTGGCGACCTTGGCCGATTCATGGCTACCCCTACCAGAAAGACGACTGGGCTTACCTCAGAGGAAACGGCACTTGCTTATCAGACCGGGGAATTGCCACCGGGGGCCTATTGGACAGACAGTGGCCCGATGCTCGACCAACCGCGGGATTTGCCAAGAGGCGAAGACCTTATGACCATTTTGAACTACCCCTTAGTTCAGGCCGCCTTCGCGGGCGTCCCGCAACGTGGGCCGTCTGTGGTCAAGGGGATTAAGGCCGCGCGCGAAGTGGCTGACACCGCGGGTGAGGCGATAGCGCCGAAAGTAACGCAATTGGTAACGGAAGAGGCAGGGGCGATAGGTGGGAAGGGCCCATCTGCCCGTCTGACAAAGAAACTTGCCAACCAACCGGGACTTGAGGGGATCGGACCAACCGAAGTACAGCCAGAGATGCTGCCAGAATACGGTGGCAAGGGTGGCGTTGTTCCCTTGATCGAACCGGATGTGATTGCAGCGAAGGCCGAAACCAGCCGACTCAAGGGACTCGGGCAAACCGAGATGACGATACCGCCAGAGACAGTCCCGCCGCCGGTTGACATCGCCAGTACGCCACCGCTCGCGCCAGTGGTTCGTCCTTCGGGACCAAGTGAGGCACTCACGAAGTTCTTTGGGGAGATCGACGGCGAGATCAAGCGAGCGAGACTCAAGGCTGGCTACCTACGCCGTGGAGGTGCCTCAGCAACCGACATCACCGCTGCAGAGGGGAAGGTAAACGATCTTCAGCAACTTCGCAAAGACACGATCCTGATGGAGTTGCCCGACGACGTGCGGGCGAAGTACGAGGCTGCACTTGCTGTCAGGGAGAGTCCCATCGGGATAGGAACACAGGCATCGACGATGGCAAGGTCGAATGACCCCGCCTATCGATTCCGGGGCATCTTGGATATAGCCAAGAAAAAGGAGTTCGAGGGAAGCCCGGACATAGCGGACCCTCGTTTTCGGCAGATGGTCTTCAACCGATACGGTCAGAGTCTTGACGAAATTGCAGCGCACGTTTCCCCTGGGGGCTATTCCGAGTCATTAGGGGAAGAGTGGTTGCTGGACCACCTGCGTCAACTTATGGCGAAACCGACCGGCCCCATCGCCAATCAGTACGGCCAGCAGTTGAAGGACGCCAACGCCTTCATCAAAGATGTCGAGAGCGGGAAACTGTCCACTGGCCCGACAGTCCCCTTGGAAGAGGACATAAGGCGTCGTACCGAGGACGCGTATACCCGATACCGAAGGGGCGCGGAAGAGGATTTCCGCAAGGCCATAGAGGAAACGAGGCGGAAGTACCCGGACTTGGGACACGAGGAACCACCGGTTGAGACAGCGTCAAGGCCGGTAGATAGTATCCAACCTCCATCGGTTGTGTACCACGGGACTAGCAATGTGTTCGAGAGTTTTGATCCTGGAAAGCAAGCAACGGATGCACTCTACGGCCCAGGGGCCTATTTCACTGAAGACCCGAACATAGCAAGTGGATACGCCAAGACTACTGCTGGACGAGCGTCGGTAGGGGGAGCTAGTAATATCCATCCTGTACATCTCAGCGTTAACAAGGCATTCAACATTGATGCACCGGTAGATAAAGGTCTTATAGCTAACGCCAACGTCTTCCTGGAACCATTAGGGGAGTCTGTAGATGTAGCGGGGACCAATGGAGATTTGTATCGACAACTCCTACCGGGCATGGGGAATAAAGCAGAACTGAACGACTGGCTATCCGCAAATGGGTATGACGCCATTACGCATATGGGTGGGGTTAGAAGAGGTGTCCCGCACCGTGTCTGGATTGCGTTAGGTAGGGACACTCCTATTCCAGGCACCTCGACCACGTCCCCTTCCCTGGAAGCCCAGATTACCCCTGTGTTTGGTCGAGGGTCGCCTGAGTCCGCTGGGGCAGGAGGAGTCCCACCGATAAAGCCACCGACGGCCACAGGCGCGCCGATGTCCTCGGGAGATATTACAGGGCCTTCGGGTCCGCAGTTGCCCCTCTCCCAGATTGACCAAGGACCACGGGGACCGATACCCGGCGGCCCTGTGTACGACCCTCTCCGCGCTGGTAACGTGCCACCTGTAGGGGCAGCGCCTCCGGGGGGCACACAACCACCGATTGAGGGATCCCCCGGTGGGCCACCCGGACCAGGGCCGATTTCGCCGGACAACATATTGGGTCTTCGGCCTATTACGCCGTTCTTGACAAGGGCACAGGAGATTGCCAATGTCGTTAGGGGCATGTTTAGCAAGGTGATACCAATAGCGAAGGAGCACCCCGCTGCGTTCGCTGCTCTTCAGGAGCGTTCCCGCGTTAGGCCGGTTATTTCGTCAATGGCAACTCGGATAGGCGCACTCTCGGATCATGCCGCAACCGCCTTCGCTCCAAATGCCCAGGGGCTTGTGGAGAATCTGATTGGGATCGACCCTAGACTCCCTAATGCCCCGACGATTCAGGACATTGCAGCGCGACTCCCTGTCTTTGAGAGTAGTCTAACGCCAGCGCAACGTGAAAGTCTCAGCCTTTTGAGGAACGCCCTGGATGGTTACGAGACGTTACTCCGTCGGTTAGGCGTCAAGTTTGGCACCCGCGCCGACGTAATGGAAGGCGGGTTCTACCTCCCACGTGGCCGTGCCGATGCTGAAGGGGTCGACATGCCCCTGAAGGTCCATGCCGGGAAACCGCGAACTGCCAGAGTTGGCTTTCAGAAGCCGGCAGATTTCGAGTCTCAATCGTCTGGCATCGCAGCTGACTTCGAGTATCCGCCGCTGAAAGATGCCGTTACCTCCTTTGCCAAGGATGCTGGGCGAAAGGCACTCGACGCCCATATCGCCCGATACTTCAAGGAACTACAGACTCCTACAGGAGGGTTGGTTGGTGAGGTAATAAAGGGAGACGAGGCTGCTGGCCGCGGTTATGCCCAGATCAAGTTGCCTGATTTGGAATCCTGGTCCTTCCCTGATGAGATCGCAAACTCTGTAAACAAATACATCCGAAACGAAGGACCAGCACAGGGATGGGGCAGCGGCACTCTGCGAACCGTCAACGCCTTTGCCACGTTGTACAGGAATATGCGGGCCACGGCGGACAACTCCGCCGTTGGTATTCAAGGACTTCTGGCTGCTGCAAGTGACCAGAAGGCATGGATGTCGGGATTCAAACTAGACCTGGAAGCATGGGGACGTGATGGCGACAAGGTTTTGGGAAGGTTTATCAAGGATTATGATGCCAAGGCGGTTGCAGTGGGGCGACCCACTTCGGATATGTGGGCCCGGGCGGGACTTCAATTGGGTGGGGCCGAGACGGAGTTCTCACTAGGGCCGGGCTTTGGAAGACTCGGGGGACTCCCTGGCATCAAGCAGGCGAACCGTGCATTTGGCTTCTTTGGCGATTCCGTTAGATTGGATTGGGCCGATCATCTTGCCGAAGGGGAAATGAAGGGACGCACCGTAGAAGAGTTCATTCAATCGGGCGGCGCTGACAGGGTTGCAGAAATTGCCAACAACATGACCGGATGGGCACGGGGCAAGGCATTTGGTAGTATGGGGGACCTTCTCTTGTTTGCCCCTAAGTTCCTTCAGGCCCGGGTGGAGTCTGTCCTTAAAGGGGTTGCGGGGATGCGTCCAGGAGCGCCACTCGAACAGAGAATAGCCCGCAATTCGCTACTCAAGTTGATCGGGACGGGAACCGTACTGACCGTGGCCCTCAACCGTTTGCAAGGGCAGGACACAGATTTTAGGCCGATGGTGGACGGCAAATGGAACGCCAACTTTATGCGGATTCGGTGGGGGGGGAGAGATTGGTCCCTGTTTGGTACATACGACTCTCTGGCGAGGGCCATGGTCCTAACGGCTACAGGGAAACCTCAAGAAGCACTCCGATCGCTTGGGTCAGGGCCTGTCACGGTCGGGTGGGACTTGATAGGCGGAAAGAGTTTCACGGGGGGCCCGACGAGGAATAGTCCGCAGGAATTTGCCACGTATCTTCTGACGCAGATGGTTCCTTTTGCTTGGCAGGATGTGCCATTCGCTGCGGGGAAGTTTGCAGAGGCTGTCAATTCGCAGGCGATTGGCCCCGCAGTCAGTGGCCTAGGAACCCTGGTCGGAGCAACCATTGGGGCGAAATCAACCCCATTGTCTAAAGCAGACCAGTTGGATCAAGTGACGAAGGCATCTGGGTATCCGAACCTGTCTTGGGACGACCTGACCGCTAGTCAACAGAAGGCACTTAGGGCCAAAAGCCTTGGTGTCCAGCAAATCGAGAAGGATGCCGCGACAAGAAACAAAGGCTCTGTGCCTGATCTGAACTCAATGGTTGCTGACCAAAGGGATGCCGGTAAAGAGGTCTACGATAGGTTGCCCGAATCTGCCCGGAAGTTGATAGACCAAGTGGATTGGTATCTGTCTGTTGATCGTTCGCTCACACTCAAGAATGACCAGCGGTATTTTCTGAACGACAAGCGGTGGCAAGTCTACAAAGAGTTGGTGGCACTAAACTTGGCCACAAAACTCGCACGGGTTCAGCCACTTGGCCCGTCCGCAACCCCCCTACTGGTGGCGAACCGCCTGAAAACGGTTAAGGATGCCATTTCGGATGCCAAGAACTCGGCAGAGAAGGTAACCGCAATGTCAATGGCGCAAGTTGAGAATTGGAAGTCGCCGACGATAGGCCGACCATTACCAACGTCTCCGACTCCTTCCAGTTCCAGCGCTCCCCCGTGGCGGTTAGCGGCGCCATGAGTGCGCCGGACTTGCAGCAGGTCGTCAAATGCGACAAGTGCCAGCACATCCTAAACATAGATCGATCTTACCACTCAGACAGCCAAGGAAGTCAAGTAAAGATTTAATGACAGACGAAGAGCGCCAATACCACCTGAAGCGTCGTGAGGCGTTGCTGGTTGACCTTCGGGCGCTGGAGAAGTACCTGGGGATTCATCGTCCAGAGCCGATGTTGGAACCAGCCAAAGGGATTCCTCTATCCAAGCCATTGACAATGGGAGACATCAAGCCGTAAACTTACGGCGATAACTGAATATTCCCACATGGCGTAAGCGTAGCGGGGGAACTCTCTTTCACAGGGGCACAAAAGGCCGAAGTGGAGGACAAGTTCCTCCGCTTTTTTTATTTGGGGATTACACCGTTGTCGAGCACCGAAGGGTGACGGCTCGGTTTTAGGAGAGCAGAGAGCATGGACGAGTACGTACCGGTAGACCTGGACCAGAGCGGTCTTGACGGCTCCGAAGTCTCCGCAGATGGCGAAGGCCAAGCTGTGGAAGCCCAGGGGGTCGAGCAGTCCGTGGCGGTTGAGGAGAGGCCGGTGGTAGATTGGGAGGCCAACGACAACCCGTACAAGGGGCGCTACACAGGGATTCAGCCTGAGTTCAAGCGTATCCAAGTTGAGCGCGATCAGTTAGCCCAGCAGGTAGCGCAGGCACAAGAAGAGTTGGCGGTTTCCCAGGCTTTGGCAAACGGCGCCACCGACGACGAGGTAAAGGCCGTCCGGAAGAATTGGGACGACCAGAAACAGGTAGCCGGGTTCTTGCAGGCCATGGCGCAAGAGGTTGCGAAGGTCGAACAGGCCAAACAATCCCTCATGCCCGCCGCCCGGCAGCAAGCCTTGACCATGATCGCCAAGGAGCACGGCGTCAAGGTCGAGGACCTGGCCGAAGCCGAGGGCCCCGAAATGGCCATAGCGATGGCGAAGGTGCTGCAAAGGGCACAGAAGGGCCAAGTGCTTCAGCAACGCCGGACCAATGGCACGGATCGGGCACCTTCTGGCGGTGGCGGGCACACAGACTTGTCCAAACTCTCTGCCCTGGAGAAGATTCGAATGGGGATCGACAAGGAAAAATCAGGGAGGTAGACATTGCTAACCTTAGCACAAGCACAGAACCTCTCGATGGATGTCCTGTTAAAGGGCATCATCGAGGTGATAATCACGGAGTCCGAGATACTGGCGAAGTTGCCTTTCAAGACCATTGTGGGCAACTCGCTCAAGTACAACCGGGAGTCCACGCTCCCGACTGCGGGCTTCTATTCCGTGGGGGATACCTGGACTGAGTCCACCCACACGGTAACCCAGGTCAGTTCGTCTCTGACCATCCTTGGCGGGGACGCCGACGTGGACGAGTTTGAGAAGCAGACCCTCTCGAACATCAACGACCAGGAGGCCATCGCCATCTCTTCCAAGAGCAAGGCGCTGGCCCGCAAGTGGGACGACACCTTCATCTACGGCAACGCCACCACGGATACCAAGCAGTTCAATGGGCTTCACGCGTTGGCGCCGAGCGCCCAGATGCTCCACCAGGGGACTTCTTCAACCGGCGCGGCCCTCTCACTGGCCAAGCTGGATAAGTTGATCGACCTGGTGATGCCTGGCAAGCCAAGCGCCCTGATAATGAACCGCACTTTGCGAAGGCGCATCGGTGGGTACTATCGGGGTAATGCCGGATCCCCGCAGGGCCGTGGCAGCGAGGCCGTCCCAGTCGAGAACTATGGGGGTATCCCCATCCTGATCGACGACTGGATCACGCAGACGGAGACCATCTCCAGCGGCGCGTATGCTGCGCAGACGGGTGGCGCTTGCACAAGCATCTTCGCTGTCAAGTTTGGCGAAGATGACAAGGGCGTCACTGGCCTCCAGAACGGCAGTATCCAGAAAACCCGACTTGGGGACCTGGAGACCAAGGACGCCGTAAGGTGGCGTCTCAAGTGGTACTGCGGGCTGGCGCTGTTCAGCACGTTGGCCATCGCACGTCTCGACGGCGTCACGGATGACGTGGTAGTGGTGTAGGAGGATATAGAAAATGGCATTTGTTGACAACACTACCGGCGGAAGGGTCATCAAGGAAGGGAAACGTCCCGTCTCGATAACCCTGTCAGGCACAGTCAAAGTTGGCGACCTTATCGGCTATGCCAGCGGATGGAAAGCCGCTGACATGGACAGTTCGCCCAAGAACTACCCGGAACTGGTCGCGGCAGGCCCCGGCGTAAGTGGCGATGTCATTGTCGCCTTCCGAGAGGCCGTGATTGACTTCGGGACTGGATGCACTGCTACGGCTGACGACAGAGTATACGCCACCACAACGGCCGGGCAGTACGTGGGGGTAGCCTCCAACGACCAGGGGGACTGCGTAGGCGTGATGGTGGATGCACAGACCGCATTCATCAACCCCTTCTACGCCTTCCCCAACGTGAAAATCCCGAACGTCGAGTACACCAACACGACCGGGACCGTGATCCTGCTCCAGCTCAAGTCCGCGCTAGCCGCCACTGGGTCTGCTAGTCTCAGCGGAATTGAGATTGCGCCTAAGGTGCTCAACGCTATAGCGGGTGGCAGTATCTCGGGCATAAAGGTTGCGATCGATCTCGAAGGGACCTCGGCTGGGACCATCACCCTGGCACAGTGCTACGAGGCCGCGCTGGGGAGCGACAGCGGGACGGTCAGAACCGTGACCACCGCGACATGTTTCCGGGCTATAAACAACATGCACGGAACGGTGACGAACGGACCCTACGTCATCGATGTTGTGACTCACGGTGGAAACGTGGCGTGGGCAGCGTTCGCCCGATTGCCCGACGTCGGGGCCAACCAGATCGCTGATCTTGCGAGTGCTTCAACGACCGTTAACGCGGTCATCAAGTGCGTTGTAGGATCGACGGTAACGTACCTGACGGGATACGCGACTTACACGCCAGCGTAAAGAGAGTTGGCAGGCTTCGGAGGGGGTGAGCCTTTAATCACCCCCTCAGTTGAAACTCACGAAGGAGAGTATAAACCGATGAAACTGACCATGATCCAGCGGATCAAACTTCTGGAACTTCTCCCGGATCGGGGAGACAATCTCGACCTGAAGATACTCAGGAAACTGAAGGAGTCCCTTAGTTTCAGTGAGGAAGAGCGGGATCTGATGTCTACCATGCTCCAATACAAGTGCCCGTTTGAGGACCGATCACCAGAAGGCCGGGTAACCACGTGCCCCGAGGCGGGCTTTTTCTCCGGCCCCGCGCAATGCACTCTACACGACATGGACATGCAGCCGACCGGCAAAGCGTCGATCCATATGACCGTTGCCGTGATGGCAATGGAAAAGGAAGTTCACATGGGGCCAAGGGCAGTGGCACTTTGCGCTACTCCACTGAAGACCCTCAACGACAACAAGCAGTTGACAGAAGGCCCAATCGAGGACCTCTATTATAAGTTCTTCCCGGAGGCTGATCCGGAGTAACCGAAAAGGGGGAAAGAGAGAGAGATGTTCCCTTACCTACACCAGCAGGTAGTCTTTGACACGGCCGTTGCCACCGCGACGGTCACACTGGACGACGAACTCAAGGCATGTCCGCTCAAGGTGGTGGAGATAGTCACAACTGGCTTCTCTGGCACCCTGGACATTCAAGGGCGCATCAGCGGGGCCGTGACGATGGACAACGTCTCCTATGCTCGCATGGGGCAGGACGGACCGCAGGTGACCATCAATGACCAGCTTAGTTACTCCACCGACACGGCGCGCTACCGCTATCTGGTGACCGAACCATACGCCCAGATGCAGATCGTCATGACCCGTACCGTCGGGAGCGTCAGCGTCTTCGTGTACGGCTGGGCAATGGCCGTGACCGGGCCGATGGCGATAGCCAAACTAGCGGCTAACTCCGGTGTAGACATCGGCGACGTGGATGTGGTTACTGATCCTGTCTACAGCACCATCGCCAACGGGGAACTTCAAGGTTCAGCGTCAGCTTTGCAACTGCCGAGTGTTGCCTGTCGGGGAGTATTCCTCAAAGCTGCTTATGACAATGCCGGACGGGTCTATGTCGGCGGGAGCGGGGTAACAGTCAAAGACGGCACCACAGACACCACGTCGGGCATCGAGCTAAATGCTGGAGATGAGATATTCCTGCCTGTCACCAACCTCAACATCCTATATCGCATTTGTGACAATGCCGGGGACGACCTCACGTATTTTGCGCTGGTGAGTTAGGTATGACATTCCCATTTGGAATCTCCAGCAAGAACAATGCCCGGCGTGGGCTGGTCCTCAAGACCGGCCAGACCACACAGTACAGCTCTGAGTTGGACGACGGCTACTACGAAAAGGGGCTGGCAAAAGCCTACAGTATCCTCACGACAGGGGACTACTCTGGCACAAGCAACATCGACCTGGCGCACTATGCTGGGGGAGCTGGGGCTATCGCCTTTGTCGCTGCTACGAAGAAGATCACCGACACTGGCAATGGGTTAGCGCAGTTCAAGACCGGTGACAAGATCATCTGTTCTGGACCAGCGGAAGCGGCGAACATCCTAATCCTCACTGTCGCAACTGGCAATGTGGCTGGCGAGATCGTGGTAACGGAGGACTTGACCAACGAGACCCCAGCCGGGGTAGTCACCATCAAGAAGCGAGAGGCCCACTCCAACAACTGCGTCCTGGACCTGAACACCGGCCTCATGTGGAGTCGGTACGTTGCCGACAAGATGGGAACAACCAGCGCCGGGTTAATGCCGTGGACAGGACAGCTTTATGACATATTCCAGTACTGCGCGGCTGCAAATACTGCGAGCCTGGGCGGGTATACGGACTGGTATGTGCCGGACCTATTTCAGTTGGGAACGTTGGCAGTACTGGAGGGGGCCGGTACTGCACCTGATGCTACCGCCTTTCCCTCCTGGCCCGTGGGGGAGGTTTTTTCATCCTCAACAGCCCCAGGGGCTACTACATATGCCAACACCCTGAATTGTGCGCCCGGATCAGCGTTCTCTGGGGCGCTAAAGACGGCAGCGAAATACTGTGTGCTGGTCCGTGGAGGCTAACCATGATTGATCTGAGAAACAAATCGCTCACAGAGCTTCAGGCCATGACCAAGGCTCAACTCATAGCCTCCATCCTGGAAGGCCAGACGGACATCGAGCTGGAACACTCAGAGGACGGCCAGCACGGACAGGTGCTTCGCCAGCACGTTATTCGGGACAGGGCCACCGGCAACATCATCAGGCGGGTGCGGACAACCTGGACCTATCACCCGAACGGCGACGTAGCGGACATCGCGACGGTCGAGACCGACGCTGGAGGTAAGGAACTGAGGAGCCAGACCGTGCGCCATCCCAAGTCCGGAGGGCAGCCTGCGTTGATGGCAGTGGGCCTGCTGGCGTGGGTGCTCACGCTGTTGGTGCCCTAAATGCTCCGCTGGCTGGCTTCAGACTACGTGCGTCCAACTCTTGCCTTCCAGGAGTCGCGCTATTGTCGCGAAACTAACGGCGTACTGACCGGCGAGTTTCCTGTGGCTAATCCCCCCAAGGGCATACCGTTGTCGGATGTCCGCAACTTGGGAGTCCGTGAGCTTTGCCATCCCATGTCTTTCGCCAAACACTTGATTGCTACATCGACCCTGCCGAGCGCGTCCCTTGGTTACCATATCACGCGCGTTGTCTCGGGCTGTCCCAAGGAACAGGTGGTCAGGCCTGACGCAACTTGGAGTATCGCAGTGGTGGCAAACAAACATCCCGTCCAGGATGGGCCCGAAGTGAAGTTCCCACGAGACACGGGGGGCTCTGGTCGAGCGTCGCGGTCTGCTGCCAACGTAAATGCGTCCATACCCCCTTCGGTCGCAAGTACCCTTCCACGTCCAGCAGCCTTCGCCCTTTTCGACTTTTGCCCAAAATCGGGCAGCAAGCGGTATGGGGATTGGGCCACGAGGGGTTTTTGTGATAGGATGGTTCTGCATGGCGACCTCCTTCGTCGTTGTGCCACGCTCCCGGCTGTTTCCGCAGTGCGGGAGCACTTCTTTTACCCCCATCTTATCACGAAGGCAGGGGCATAGCAATGCAAAGATTTCAATGTAGGCACCAGAGCGCTAGGGCCGTCGAGGGGACCAAGTTCCAACTTGGCACGGTAAGCACTATGAACGGCTCGAATATCCGCTCGAACGACCTTCTGGCATATCCGGATGACCACTGGAACGATGGTGAGTGTTTCGTCTACAGCGGGACAGGGGCGGGTGGAAGCAGGATTGTCTCCGACTTCGCTGCTACCCTCGGGGAAGTAACGCCCTTCGCCGCGTGGGACACAGCGCCAGTAGCTACCGACCTCTTCGAGATGCACCAACATGACGAGTGGCGGGCGGACGACTACAACAAGGCGATTGACTTGGCGATACTGGCTGCCAAGGACACCTATCTAACGGACAAGATCGACACGACCTTGACCATGCAGGGGGTTCGGTTCGAGTACCCTATCCCTTCCGGCTTCCGATACGTTGGCGCTGTCCACATGGACACGATGCTCAACGGCTCTGACTATTGGGGGTCGGACAATTTCGATGCTGACCAGGCGCTCTTCGATACCAGCGCCACCACGAAACTTTCCCAGGCGTTTGTCCCTGCTGCCAACGATGTACCAAGCGGGCGATGGGTTGGCTCTGTGAGACTCTTCCTTCGGCTCGTAGGGTCCATGAGCACGGCCAGAACGCTGACGCTCAAGATCGAGACGGATACCGCCGGTGCACCCTCCGGAACCCAAGTCACCAACGCCTCGGCAACGCTCCTGACGTCCAGCGTCCCCGGCGGTTACGGGTACTGCGACTTCGCCTTCACGAACCCCGTGTGGCTCACTGGCGATACGACATACCACCTGGTCCTGAGCATTTCCGGCACGGCTGACTCGACGAACTACATCGCCTGGGGAAGAGACGATTCGACATCTTACGGCAGTGGGGCCGCGGCTAAATACAGCGGGGCCGCGTGGAGCACCATAGCCAGCGCTGCATTGATCTTCACCCTGGGGAATCCGGCGAGCACGGCACGGTTTGCTCAACTGGCCGCGGACGATTGGGACGTAATCCGCAGCGACAAACTGCTCTGGATACGGCGTCCTACCGAAGGGCGGGCCATCCGCATCCTCGGCCAGGGACAGGCCACGGCGTTGACCGCCGATACCGACACTATCCCGATCAATGAGGAATACGTGGTAGCCAAAGCATCGGCTATCATGCTGTCCGGACACGCGTCGGGACCCCAGTTGGACCTCGAATCCCGCTTGCAGAGGGCCACCTTCTATGAAAACTTGGCTGGGATGTACAAGGCCAAGATGCGGGTGACTCCGCGTCCGAACAGCAGGATTGTGGACGCTCGTTAAATGGAGAAGGTCGTTGACACTGCCGAGGTGTCACTTTTTGGAACACGCTACCAAGTGGTCCGAGGCGTCCGCCCTTTCCTCCTAAATCAAAGTATCGCACAGATAACCACCGGCGAAGGGGACCCCACCAAAGAGGAAAAGGCCAGCAAGTGGAATATCCACAACGTCGCTGGGGGCTTCGGGCGATACAGGCTTCGGATTGGCCAGGGGGACACGCCAGACAAGTTTTGGGACAGCGGGTGCCGGACTGACGTAGCCGGCGAGATCACCCTCCCGTCACTTGCCACCGAGGGCGTTGCGATGGGGGCCACGGTCACGGCCATCTGCGTGGGCTTCGGCGGATATGATTACTTCTTCGCCGGGACGGTAATTCGGCGGTTCGACGGCACCAACTACCAATTCTATTGTACCGCTCACAGCGCATGGGAGACTCACCCCGTAACAGCGACGCACACCGCCCAAGTTGCGCCGGCTACGGTAGTCTCAGCCACTGTCTACAATGGGCGACTCTACATCTGGTGTACGAGCGATTATCAGGTCTACGACGGCACCACCACATGGCTCAGCGGGGCCGGTCATGGCGGGGCCATCCTGGGCACCTTCGGCATCGAGTGGGATGGGAACCTCGTTAAGGTCACGGCTACAGGCATCCTCACCAAGAGCACCAACCCGGAGAGCGCGACGCCCACCTGGACTGCCGTGTCAACCATCTATGATGCTGTCCCTACCGGACTGGCCGTATACGAGGATGGGAACGGAGACCCCGCTGTCCACATCGGCACGGTGAAGGGACCCTACATCCTCGATTACGCCGCGGGCAAAGTCTACCGGCTTCAGGTGCGCTTTTCTGACTCTCACGCCGACAACTGCAGGGGCATAATGACGTGGAACGGGTCTTTGATCTTCGGCAAGGGCGGGCACGTCCGGCAGTACCAGGGTGGCGGGGTGGCGCAGATCCAAGACATGGGGCCAAACCAGGACGACGGACTGATAGCTGCCAAGGTTGGGCGGGTGGTGGCGTTGGAAGCCTCGATGGAGCACATGCTACTGGCAGCCATCGACGCCGGGACGGGCACCAGCACCGTAATGAAGTGGCGGGGCCAGGGCTGGCATTCTTGTGTCGAAGCGGACACCGCCAACGAGAGCATTCGCGCCGTGGGATTCAGCAACATCACGAGCACGCCAAGGCTATGGTTTGGGCAAGGAAGCTCGGTCTGGTGGGTCCCGCTCTACGACACGACCGACAACCCCCGGCAGCAACCGAGTAGCACCTACCGGGCCGCGGCTGACCACGTGACGGCCTGGTTTGACCTTGGCGCTGCCAGGGGCACGGCAATCGACATGAGGCTGCGCTGTCAGTCAGTGTCGGCTACAGAGACAATCACGATCTACTACGCCACCAACGACGTCGACGCCAGTTGGAACCTACTTGGTGTTGTCCCCCGGAACGGACGCTCGACTCTCAAGTTTGCCATGACCGGCAAGGACTTCTACTCTATCCGGTTCAAGTTCTCTTTTGCCAGAGGGACAACGAACACAAATGCCCCGCGACTGCTGGCAGCGACACTTCGTTGGGCCCCGACGCCACTCGCCTTGTGGGGGTTCTCCTTCGAGGTCAACACGGCAGAGAACTACAAGGGGAAGACTTCGGCTGAACTGGTCGCAGCCTTGGAGGACGCGGCCGGCTCGACCATGGGTGTCTTCTCATTCCGACCCAACGACGACCGATACATCAAGGTCGAGCAGGCGCAAGCGTTGGAGGGCACCGGGCATGACTACCGCGGCCGTTGGGCCGTCACAGTATCGGAGTTGATCGCCGTGGAAGGAGTGTTGGGCGGGTACTTCAAGTGGGATGGACTGACCAAGTGGGACGGCTTGCACATATGGAAGTAATTTCATGGCTGTTCTAGCACGACTGCCGAAGTCCCCTACCCTGCCGAAGCTTCCCGGCTTGCCGAAGGCTGGCGGACTAACCATGGCCCCGCCGTCTCCCGTCAAGGACGAGAAATCGGGACCGCCAGAGGCGCCGTCCACATGGTCGGGGTCAGACCTGGAGTGGATGGTCGCATGGTGGCTGACGCAGCACCGGATACCCTTCCAGTACCAGGCGCCTTTCCTGGGGGGGAAGGCCACGTTGGGTGGACAAGTGGTGGACTTCGTGGTCGAGGACCGTCAGCCGCCGTTATTGCTTGGCGTCCAAGGGGAATACTGGCATTACGCAGACTCGGCAAAGCGGGCAAGATCAAAGCTGGCCAAGGTAAGCCTGGAGGCCCAGGGGTTTGAAGTGGTCTACCTCCTTGGCGTAGACATCACTACCAGATTGGATTTTGCACTAACTCAGGCCCTTCGTGGGGTCCAATTGTTTTCAGACAACTAAGGGGGAACAGAAATGACACTAAATTCGGCGGCGGTCAGTGCAACAGACGATGCCCAAGCATCACAGATGAATAATCTTCGCAACGATGTAATCCAGCACACGCACGAGGGGACGGACACGGCGTACCTGACCGCGGACGCCATCAAGACCGTTACGGAGTCGCGTACGCTCTCCCTGCCAACGGGGGCCACAGACACAATCGTGACTCTTACCGCCGCGCAGACCCTCACCAACAAGACGCTGACCAGTCCAGTGATCAACACGCCGACAGGTATCGTCGTTGGTGATGTGTCAGGTGCAGCTCCTCTCGCCAGTCCCACATTTACGGGCACAGTGATATTCCCAGATTCTGGGCGTATCACCTCCACAGGGTTTTACCCCGGCAACCAGACCACCCGCTACATCTCCGATGATGGCAGCTACACGACTGTCAGCGGCGGCTTGTGGGCATATGACACGCTGAGGGTTACGGGCGTGAGCAACAATGGAATCATTCTGCGCCAGAATACCACTACTGATAGATTCAAGCTCTTTGTTGGCAACGGCACAACCTACACCGCTGACGACAACTATATTATCAATAACGGCACTGCTCTGCATATCATATGTAACGGCGACCTAACTACGCAATCACTGCTAGTGAACGCCACAGGGGTCAAAGTTCTCAGTGGGTACTCTACCGGCACAGTCGGGGCGCTGGACGATCACGACGATGCGATGGTGCTCCACCGTGGCATGTCCAAGGCTGACCCATCGGCATTGCTCGCGGTAGGAGCTCTTGAAAAGCACGACAATGACCTCATGTGGGATTTTGAGACTACCGTCATGCTCCTGGGTGGTGGCATCTATCAGACCCGGAAACGAGTAGACGATAACCACGAGTATGCCCTGGCACTGGAGCGCCGGGTGGCCGAGCTGGAAGCAAGACAAGTTGTGGGGATCAAACAATGAGGGAAGGCAAATGGAAATCCAGGTAGCACTAATCACGGGGGGCACTGCTGTAGTCGCGGCGATCATCGGGTGGTTCGCTCAGATAGCAGTCGTCTCGCTTAAGGGGAATAGAAGTCCCGCATTTCCGACCAACGGGAGCCTGACAAGCGTGATAGACGGAAGGATCGGAATCCACACCACAACGTGTGCCAACCTGCGGACTATCTTAGATACACTGGCAGAGATGCGGGAGGACATGAAGGAACACCTGAAGGAACACAGATTAAACGCTGAACTGTCAAGATCACAATGGCATAATCCAACAAGAAGTGACTACTCAAGACCGGAATAGCCAAACTTGCAACTCAACAAAACTAAAGGAGATAAGATGAAGCAACCCTTCGCTTTTGATCGTACACCTTCTTCTGTGCGAGACGCTCTTCACGATGCGCCAAATAGTACTTTTTGTCCCTCACTCTTATCTGCTCCTTGTGGGCAGCATTGTACACTTTATTCTTCCCCGTTATTTGATCCTTATGAGTAGCATAATATTGCCTCTTCTGAGCAATTATCTGGTCCGTATGGGTTTCGTAATACTCCTTACCCCTCAGGGGCTGACATAACTTACATGATCCAATTGAAGACAGGTTATCAGGCGTTCTCTCGTGACCATTCAGGCAGTGGGTCTTTTTGTGTAAGCTTCTATGATCGCTGATCATGGTTGGTTTCAGGTGCCCAGGATTCACGCAGGCTCTGACTTCACAGAGATGATGAAGGTGCTTGGAGGTGAGGCCATTTACAAGGGTATAAGAATAGCGGTGCGCCCAGATTGCGTTCCTATTTACAAAAACCCTTCCATAACCATCTCTACTTTTACACCCTGTCCAGAGCCAACAGGGGCCAAGGTCGGAATGGTTCTTAGGGATAGGTCCGTTGAAGTCAACATGACTAAAGAATCGTTCGGGGTCATTTAGATGGTGTCGTGTCGTGATAATCCTCCTATACTTAAGATAAGACTATTGTAGCATAAACATAGAAGTTTTGCAAGGAGCATCTGAAGGAACACCGGGAGCAAGCAGATCGACAATTGTAAAATAGAAGGGAGAGAATCATGGATACCCAAAACGCGTTCGGACTTTTGCTTGCCGGCGTGGTAGCGCCTTTCGTGGTCCTGCTAATCCGCCGCCTCGGGATCGACGTGCAGGACCAAATGGCGCAGCTCCTGGCGCTTGGGGTGTCGGCAGTGCTGGCTGTGGGAGCCATCTACGCCACGGGGGGCTTCCCGGCCGGCCAAACGGTAGCCGTGGAGATTTCGGCAGTGCTGGGATTGGCTCAGTTGATCTACAGATTGGCAATCAAGCCAGTTATGGACCCCCCCATGCCTGCGCCCGCGATGGTGCCCCCGACCAACGGACCGCAGCGGATACCGTAACGTCATACTCGCCGTGGTTTCGATGTTCATTCGGTAGCCCGTCGCTTACGCCTCCAGTCACGCAGGTAGGCAGCACAGTGGTCATTGTGCGTTGATCTCCATGCTTTGTTTGATGCCTTCTTCTCCATCGGGGTCAAAGGGTGGGCTGCCCTATATGCCTTCATAGATTCACGAGAGCACGCTAGGCATCTTACTGCGCCAGACGAGGTCCTGCTGATATTCGCCGGGGTTAGTGCATGACCGTGACAGCACTCCGTCTCGGGATGACTATGCCCATGCCCGTGAGCGTACTTATGTTCAGAACGGGTAAGTGGTTTTAGGTGTAGCGGATTAACACATAATGGCTTTTCACAGAGATGGTGAATGTCAATGCCTTTAAGGATAGGGCCATGGTGAAGTTCCCATGAGAACCGATAGGCAGCTACCACAAACTGACCGCAGCCTCTCCCTTTATGAATCCCTCCAGTCCAAAGCCAGCACGGCCCCAACTCAGGACATTTTTCAGGGACAGGACCAGATTTGTCTATCCGTGACCAGAAACGGTCTATGAGCCGTAGATTCGTGATATACTGAGGTTGCATCGAAACCGTCCTTTCGGTGTCACGCTCCCGGATGTTTCCGCATCGCGGGAGCACTTGCTTTCCTTCATTATACCATGTATTGTAAAAGTTACCAACCTCCTTCCAGCTTTGCCGAAGGCCCCGTCTCCACCGGGGCTTTCGGTTTGTTGGGGGCTTGACATAGACCTTGCCACGTGGTATCCTAAGCACAAAATGAGAAGGAGAAACAACATGGCAATTAGCCCAGAGACGGAGACCCTGCGAACCATGAACCAGACCCGCATATCCGGCGAGGACCTGCGAAAGCAAATCTGCGACTTCCTCAACGAGAGTGTCCCCAACCTCAAGCAGGGCGTCCGGCAATACCTCAGCCGGACCGAGGTCCACGACAAGGATTTTAGCATGGCCTCCAAAATCTGGAGGGCGCTGGACGGCATCGAGGATACTGTCGAAAAGTTGGGCCAGTCGGAGTTTTGATGGATAAAGATGACATCCATTCGATCTTGGAGTTTAATCACTGGACTCACGCGGACCTTGCCCGGTACCTGCTCGTGTCGGAGTCTGCGGTCTCTCGGTGGGTGACGGGGAAACGCAAGCCCGCGCTGTACGATCACGTGCGAGCGCTGCGCATCCTGCTGGCGAGGGTAGAGAAGCATCGGAAGGCGGTGAAGGCGTGAGCGACGTAGAGCGAATGGTCCTTGTCCCGGCCCGGCTGATCACAGAGTTGGCAGATTGGTACAACGACGACCCAACTGTCCCAGCGTTCGATAGCGCCAAGGCATCGGCGATGTGGGACGAGGTAAGGGCACTGGCGAAGGAGGCGAAGCTATGACCATACCTGCCACTATCCAGGTCGGGCCGTACCGCTACTCCGTGGTCGTCGATGAGGCAGCGATCAACAAAGCCAGTATTGAGTTCGGGCACCACGTCTGCGGACACGCTGACCACTGCGCCGGGGTTTTCACGATAGCGCCTAATCTGTCGCCCGGCAAGACAGCAGAGGTTCTGCTGCACGAAGTTGTCCACGCGATAGATAATGCCAGTGGGATGCCAGCACTGAAGGAGTTCCAGGTTTCTCAGATCTCGGTATCGCTCTTGGACACGATGCGGCGCAACCCGGAGTTGGTGGATTTCCTAATGGAGAGGGAGGCGAAGTCATGATCGATCTTGACCGGCGACTGGCGATAATGACAGGGTGGACATACACTGAGACCCAGGACGTCCATCTCGGCACACTATGCTGGTGGAGCAATCCGGTGAAGGGGCTTACCTATCCACATACGCCACCGTCCTACTCAGCCGACATCGGCGCCTGCTTCAGCGAGTTGGTGCCGTGGCTGGCAGCGCCTGAGCGTGAGTGGAAACTCCATCTGGACGCGGGGGTGGCGGCCGACGAATGGACCGCCGAGTTCAGGTGGTCCTGGGGCGAGCGGGATCATAAAGCGAGCGCCCTTACGCCCGAGATGGCGATAGCCCTGGCTGCGGAGGCTGTGGGCAAGGCCGAAGGGTGGGCAGTATGACCCCCCTGAACGGCATCCACTGGAGGAATACTGCCGAGCTCGAGCAATCGGCCTGGGACATCATGGAGGCGGGCCAGTTTCATGAGCTCGTGGTGCTGTCAAACGCGGGCCCGGAACTGCCGATAGAGATACACCGGCGGTATCCATCGGCGCAGATTATCGCCCGGCTATACTGGCCAGCGGGGGATTTGCCTAGCGTTGACCAGGCGGTCAAGGATGCCAGCACCTACATCGCTCGGACATACCTTCGGCTCTTCGTCGTTGGGAATGAGCCGGACACGGAAAACCCCGGCATGACGCCGGAGCAATTCAGCGAATGGTTCATTGCCGTGCGCTCCAAACTGGCGCAACGATTCGGATGCGAATATGGATTTCCGATGCCCTCAGTCCAGGGTGTGCCGTCCTGGGAGTACGCCGTCCGGTGCGCCGCCGGGATCGCTCAGGCCGATTTTATCGCAGAGCATTGTTATTGGATCAACGACGAAGGGTACTACTCACCCTATTGGGGCGGGCGCTACCATCTCTGCCACTTGACCTGGCCAGACAAGCCCATTCACATTACGGAGTACGGGAACGCGGACCCGGCGCTTGACGGCATGGTCAAGGCTCAACAGTACAAGAACTTCATGCGGACACTGCCGGACTATGTGTCCAGTGCTCATGTATTTATCCAGGCCGGCGCGCCGGATTGGGACAAGGCCGGATTCGGCGTAACAAAAGAGATGGCTGAGTTGATGAGACAAGGGATTGTACCGCCAGTGGCCGGAAGTACGCCCTACGACCCTTACAATCGCCCTGAGAATGACACAGAAGGAGACGGAATGGCGACTTATGCACAAGCCCGGGTATTCACGGCATGGCGGAACATGAGAGACGCCGCGCCAATGTTTCAGAAGGTGGCGGCGGAGAAACTCGCTCTGGGCGCACCCATCTGCCCAGAGCAGGACGATGGCACAGTCAGGTGGCAGCCCAACGCCAACGGCCTGATTCTTGCGCCTGTAGGCCAGTGGGAGAAGACGGTCGCGGTCATCAACCCTCAGTCCGCGAGTGACTTGCCGGATTTTACTTGAGCCAGGACCACAGCATTGAGTGGATACCGGCCTATTTGGGGAACTTCATCTACAACAACGATATGGAGCGAGACATTCGTGGAATTGTAATTCATGATCTAGAGGGGTCGCTTGCAGCGGGCGTCTCCTGGTTTGCGAATCCGGCCTCAGATGTATCGGCGCACTACCTCGTTGCCAAGGACGGGCACATCGTCCAGATGGTCTCTGATAATGATATCGCTTTCCATGCGACCGGCACTGCCACCATGCTCCCCCCCTGGCTGACCGCCGGAAAAAACCCCTACTATTGCTCGCGCCCAAACGCTTTCACCCTAGGGATCGAAGCAGAGCTTCTGGCGACCGACCCTGACGGCGCCTACACTGACGCCCAACTCGATGCCCTGCGATGGCT
>JAUSEJ010000354.1 GCA_030650265.1 Dehalococcoidia bacterium
ATACGACACCGCAGTGGATTGCTTGCCAAAGGCAGCTTAGATGCCTACATCCATGTCATCCGCCCTCAGGCTAGCATCATATTTGCAGCCTTGTTGGACTTGTGTTATAATTCGCGTTTGTAAGAGATCGAAGAAGATTCAGGAATAAGGCAGAGAAAACTGACCTGTATCCCGAATTGATTAGCAAACTAGAACCCGATAGGAGGTAACTAATGCTGTTGAAAGAGGAGAAGGATACCCTCGTCAACAAGTACCAGCAGCATGCTAGGGATACAGGCTCAACTGAGGTCCAGGTAGCCCTTCTCACAACCAGAATCAGTCAGTTGACCCAACATCTCAAGGTCCACAAGCACGACCACCACAGTCGCCGTGGGCTACTGTGTTTAGTGGGGCATCGTCGCAGGCTCCTCGCCTACCTTGAAAAAGTGTCTGTTAACAGGTACCGAGCGATTATTGCCAGTCTGGGCTTGAGGAAGTAGCCCTTACCCTTCCCCTCATCCTGGCACGTTCTGTGAACACGCGCTATCTTACACGAATTAAGCTCGGTGCATTCGACCCAGGGGTGCGCCCCTGGGTTTTTGTTAACAAATTGTTTGGAGGTCAACTTTACAAATGGAGAAATACGTAGAAGCTGTGATCGGCGGGCGCCCGTTGCGGATTGAAACCGGCAGGCTTGCCGAACAAGCGAACGGGGCAGTGACCGTCACTTACGGGGAAACCATTGTTCTCGTCACGGCATGCGCCACCAAGGAACCGCGCGAAGGGATAGATTTCCTGCCCTTGACGGTAGATTACGAGGAGAGAATGTACGCGATAGGGAAGATCCCCGGCGGGTACATCAAGCGAGAAGGACGACCCTCTCAGGAGGCGATTCTAACCTCTCGTCTGACCGACCGTTCTTTGAGACCGCTGTTCCCCAAGGGTTTTCGCAACGATATTCAGATCATCGCCACCGTGTTTTCCGCCGATCAGGAAAATCAGCCGGACATTCTGGCGATTATCGGCGCCTCGGCAGCGATCAGCATCTCTGATATTCCCTTCGCTGGCCCCATAGCGGGCGTGCGAGTCGGCTACATAGACGGCAAGCTGATCGTAAATCCGACTAATGCTCAGCTCAAGGAGAGCACTCTCGATCTGGTCGCCAGTGGCAGCAAGGACGCCATCATCATGGTCGAGGCGGGCGCCAATGAGGTTCCGGAGGCGATCATCCTCGATGCCCTTAAGGTGGCCCACGAGGCCATGCAGCAAATCATCGCTTTACAGGAGGAATTGGTCCGGGCGGTAGGCAAAGAGAAACTGGTTTTCGTGCCGCTGGAGACCAGCCCCGAGCTCAAGGAAGCTGTGGCTGCTATTCTCGGCGATCGGATCTCCGAGGCCTCTTTTTCGGCCGACAAGGCCGCGCGAGAGAACGCTCTCGATGCCATTCAGAAAGAGCTAAACGAGAAGCTAGCCGGGACCTATGGCGCCAAGGCAGTGAATACTCTCTTCGAGGCCAAGGTCAAGGAGGTGGTGCGGTCTAACATCCTGAACAAGGGCATTCGTCCTGACGGGCGCGACACACGCACCATTCGACCAATCACCTGTGAGGTTGGGGTTCTCCCCCGGGCTCACGGGACTGGCCTGTTCAAGCGAGGGCAAACGCAAGTGCTGACAATCGCCACGCTTGCAGGCCTTAGTGACGTGCAGATCATTGATGGGCTGGGGCCGGAGACTAGCAGGCGCTATATGCACCACTACAACTTCCCGCCATTTAGCACCGGCGAGGTCAAGCGCATGGGCTCTGCTGGCCGGCGGGAGATCGGACACGGCGCTTTGTCAGAGAGGGCCCTCGAACCGATGCTTCCCAGCAAGGAGGAATTCCCTTACGCCATCCGCCTGGTGTCCGAGGTTCTCGGTTCCAACGGCAGCTCCTCTATGGGCAGCGTTTGTGGCAGTACCATGGCGCTTCTGGACGCTGGCGTTCCCCTGAAGGCGCCGGTAGCCGGCGTGGCGATGGGGTTGGTGACGGGAACTGACGGCAAGTACGCTATACTCACGGATATTCAGGGCATGGAAGACGCCCTGGGCGATATGGACTTCAAGGTCGCCGGCACTGCCACTGGCGTTACCGCCGTCCAGATGGACATGAAAGTAAAGGGTCTCAGCTTTGCCGTGCTGAACGAGGCCCTTGAACAGGCCAATGAGGGCCGATTGTTTATTCTTGGTAAGGTAACAGCGGCAATTAGCAAGGCTCGGCCTGAATTGAGCCGGTATGCGCCTCGAATGACCAAGATTCAGATTCCTGTGGATAAGATCCGCAACGTCATCGGGCCAGGCGGAAAGATGATTCGCTCCATTATCGAGGAGACGAAGGTTTCTATCGATATCGAGGACAATGGAACCGTCATCGTCGGGTCGTCGAGCGAAGAGGCGGCTTTGAAAGCCATCAGGATAATCCAGAATTTGACTAAGGAAGTCGAGGTTGGCACTATCTATACCGGTAAGGTAACCCGCGTGCAGCCATTCGGCGCCTTTGTCGAGATACTGCCAGGCAAAGAAGGTCTGGTTCACATCAGCGAACTGGCCGATTATCGCGTTCCCAGTGTTGAGGATGTGGTCAAGATCGGT
>JAUSEJ010000355.1 GCA_030650265.1 Dehalococcoidia bacterium
GGAGGTAAAGTTATGTCGAAGTCTACTCTGATCCTCTATCACACAATCCGGGCGGGTATGACAAAGCAGATGGCCGACGCCGTCGCCGAGGGCGTGACGGGCGAAGGGGTAGCAGCAGTGGTCAAGTCCATCAGGGATGTATCGTTCGACGAGGTCGTCGCCGCCGATGGCATTGCCCTGGGCACTCCCCAGCCTTTCGGCAGCATATCAGGTGCGATGAAGCAGTTCTTCGAAGACAACTGGTCCCAGCACGAGCGCGTAACCGGCAAGCCTGCTGTTTGGTTCGTCAAATCGAGTCGTGGCGCTGACTTAGGCATCGCCACCATGGACAAGATCTGCGGCCACTACGGGCTGGAGAAAGTGGCTGACGCGGTCGGCGCCGCAGATGTCACCGACGAGGTTCTCGGGGCCTGCCGGGCGCTGGGCAAAGCCCTGGCTGTAAGAGTTAATCAACTCCAGACCGTATAGTTCCAGGCTACAAAGGGAAGCCTCTCGTCGTCAACGCCCTCACCCTTACTCTCGCCCACCGTTCCTATGTGAAAGGAGGGGAGCACGGGGGTGAGGGCCACTCTCGAGCAGAGACCGATCGGTCGCGCCAGTCACAGACAAAGCGACAGCCGTGTCCCGGCTAAATCAAACGCAGTGGCGCTACCGTCCCCGGTAGACGGCAGGTCGCTTCTCCATGAAGGACGCCACGCCTTCTTTGTGGTCTTCGGTGTTCCGGCAGACGCCCTGGCCGTAGCTTTCGAAGTCGAGTTGCTCGTCGAGGGTATTGTATAGGCTGCGATAAGCCCCCCGCTTGATGAAGTTCTGGGCGATGGTCGGCCCCTGGGCGATCTTCTTCGCCAACGCCAGACTGACGGTCATCAAATCGTCGTTCGGCACGACCCTCGTTACCATGCCAATACGAAGAGCCTCGGCGGCGTCGATCATGTCGCCGGTCAACATTAGCTCGAGGGCATTGTCCATGCCAACGATACGTGGCAGAAGCCAGGTAGCGCCAAGGTCGGGGATGAGGCCGCGTTTCACCCATGAAGACGCAAACCGCGCCTGGTCTGAGGCGATTCTGATATCACATAGTAGGGCGAGAGACAACCCGGCGCCTGCCGCCGTTCCGTTGATTGCGCCGATGATGGGTTTGGTGATGCCATGTAAAACCAAGCCGTTGTAGCCCGTTTGCTCCAGTAGTTCCTGCCGCGAGCGCTCGGCGTCTATTCTTGCCGCCAATCTCTTTACTACGTCTGACCCGGCGCAGAAGGCCCGGCCGGTACCGGTCAAAACCATGACCTTAATGTCATCGTCATCACGAATTTCTGCCAGCAGCGCCCGGAACCCATCCCACATCTCCGTGGTCATGGCATTCAGCTTATCTGCCCGGTTGATTCTCAGAATTCCTACCCCATCTTCTTTTGTTAAGACCAGTTCTTCCATTGATTCCGTTCCTCCTTTTGTCTATGTAAGCGTATTGCAATCCAAGCGCTATGGGTCCGGCGTCAAGTGTAACATGCTTCAGGCAGAAGCTCAAGGGCTCTTGCGTCCAGCGATAGGCCTTCTCGACACTCCCTGTCGCCCGAAATTGGCAATTTGGTGACCAAGAAAAGAGTTGGAATCGCGACCATTTTGGTGTAAGATGATTAGGTTGAACGCAGCCCCACAAAAATTTGACATGGAGGTATGGTAATGGCAAAATCCACGCTGGTTCTCTATCACACAATCCGGGCGGGCATGACCAAACAAATGGCCGATGCCGTCGCCGAGGGCGTTACTGGCGAAGGCGTGACGGCAGTAGTCAAGTCCATCAGGGACGTGTCCCTCGACGAAATCGTCGCCGCCGATGGAATCGCCCTTGGCACTCCCCAACCTTTCGGCATCATTTCGGGAGCGATGAAGCAGTTCTTCGAGGACAACTGGAAGGAACACGAGCGCCTCACTGGCAAGCCGGCGGTATGGTTCGTCAAGTCAAGTCGAAACCCTGAAGTCGGGATCGCCACCATGGACAAGATCTGCGGCCACTACGGACTGGAGAAAGTGGCTGACGCGGTCGGCGCCACAGATGTCACCGACGAGGTTCTCGGGGCCTGCCGGGCCTTGGGCAAAGCCTTGGCCGTCAGAGTCAATCAACTCCAGACTGTATAGGTTTCGGCGAGGAGGGGGGAAATCCCTGAGCCGCAGCGCCATCGACCCCTCCGGCCCGATAGCCGGTGGCGCTGCGCCGGGAAACAGGGTGCTAATAAAGGCTGTTGGACATGAGGTAAACATGGAATGACTAGATTCACGGGCGGAATACTGTCGCCGTATCGGATCCTCGAT
>JAUSEJ010000362.1 GCA_030650265.1 Dehalococcoidia bacterium
CGTAATCCATTCTATCGGCCAGACCCCCAAGTAGCTCCGCCATCTTCGCTGCGGTAGACATTCGTCTTGTCGTCGACCAGAAGGATGAGCTGCGGGTTGGCAGGAGCAGCGGCCACGGCCATGGCCGTGCCATTGAAGCCATCCAGCGTCCAGCTTGCTCCACCATCTTTGCTCTGGAATAGTCCTCTATCAGTCCCGACATAAACAAGGCCCGGCGCGGTAGGGGAAGTGGCAAGGCTCATCACAGCTTTTGTGTTGAGACCGATGTTCGCCGGCTGCCATGTGACACCCCCGTCGGTGCTTCTCAAAAGTCCCGAATCCATGCTACCGGCGTAGACCGTTTTGGAGTCATCCCCAGATACGGCCAGAGCCATCACGCTCGCTGGCAGAGCGCTGCTCAGGATCTTCCATGAAGTGCCACCATCTCCGCTCTTGAAGAGGCCGTAACCGACGACGAAGGCAAATAGTGTTTTCGGGTCTTTGGCGCTCATGGCAAAGCCGTGAATATCCTTGCCCGGAAGGTCGTTGGCTACGGCCTGCCACGTCTTCCCGCTATCTGTGCTTCGGGACAGGATGCCGTGGCCGGCAGCGTAGATTATCTCGGGCGCAGCCGATGAGACGGCCAGACCCATGGCGTCGAAATTGCGTTGGGCGACCAGCGGGCGCCAGGTCTGGCCGCCATCGTCGCTGCGCAATACGCCGTCGTGATGGCCAAAGTAAATAACGTTGTCGTCGCGCGGGCCTATTGCTAACGCGTGGACATCCTCAGTTTTCAACGTGGCAATAGGTCTGGCTGCCTGGGCTTGAGGAGTCACTGACCCGGTTGTCCGAGTCTCAGAACCAACGCCATTGCCTGCCTGCGTCTCAGACTTGCTCAGAAAAGACCAACTGGCGATTCCCGCGAACAATGCTAGCCCCGCTATGATGGCTATCCCCAGAAGCCAGCCCCGATTTCGCGAGGCTCCGCCGCCCGCTATCCGGTTGGCTCGCCCCATGTCGATCCTTGCTTTCGATTTTGCGCTGGTCTGTTGTTCATTTCGCGGGTCTTTCCCACTTGAGGACGAACTCAGCGATTCTTGGCGCGACGCTCTAACGCTTGATCCACGTCCGGTTTCTGGTACATGCTTACCCATATCGTCTTCCTCACCTCCATTTGGATTCTCTATTGTCTCAGAAGGTCCCCATGCTCCCATCCCGAGCTCTTTCTCCAGTCGCGTTTTGTACAAGTCCCACTGCTCACCGGCAATCCCCGCTGGGTCAAAAGGTGCAGATTCCCGGCGATTGGTCTTCCAACGATGGAGCACAAGCGCAGATGTGGCAGCACCCGCAAGTAGACCAAGCACTGGGAGCCACCAGAGAATCTCATTGAAGCCACCCTTAGGCGGCTCACGAAGTACGACGTCGCCGTAGCGGTCGACAAAGTACTGCATTATCTCCTCGCGCGACTCTCCTTCCTCTACCTTCTTGCGGATGACACTCCGCATCTGCTGGGCCAGTTGTGACTTCGACTCGGCTACGGACTGGCCCTGGCAAATCGGGCAGGCAAGACTTTCGGCAATCTCGCGGGCCTCTTTATCTATAGGGCTTTCAGCCAGCGCCTGGCCCGCCAAACCAGTCACGAAAACCGCTACGAGCAATAGGGCGAGGAGGAATCTCCAGTAAACAGCCATGCTACCGTAATGCCTCCTCGATATAGGACGATGTCTGGCGCTCGCTCAAGGCTCCGATCCATCGCCGCACCAGTCTGCCTTCTCTGTCGATGAACCACGTCTCGGGAAGTCCTGTCACCCCGTATTCGACGGCGATTTCTCCTTTCGCGTCCGGACCATTGGGAAAGGTGAGGCCATATCGCTGGATGAAAGCTCGGGCATCCTGCTCTTTATCCCAGACATCTACCCCTACCAGAACGACCCCCCGATCCTTGTAAGTCTG
>JAUSEJ010000368.1 GCA_030650265.1 Dehalococcoidia bacterium
CACATTCTGCATAAGCCAGTTGGCGACACAGACGAGGCACAGCCCCAACCCTTTCATCGGGAAGATCTTCCGGTTGCTTCTTTTCCGACAGAAGGACCAGCGCTTCATTCCACACTTCGACTGCCGCCCCCCGCTTGCCGATTCGCTCCCATGCCTCACCAAGCCGCTCTAATAGTCGTGGTAGGGTTGAGGCGTCTCCATTCCCACCCTCCATCCTCCACCCTCCACCCTCGCGTAGAACGGCCAGGGCGGCGGCATAATGTTGTGCTGCTTCCTCGTTGGCATAGAGAGAGAGCGCCCGGTCCCCGGCTGCAATCAGGACCGTCAAAGCGCGGCAGAAATCAGCCTCCCTGCCAGCTCTGTGATAATGATGAGCGAGGCGGCTGATGTCGTATGGCCGTCCTTCTAAGAGTGATTCCATCGCCGCAATGACCGCCAAATGGGCATGTCGTCGCTCCATTTCTGGCAGTTCAGCATAGATAACCTCTTGGATCAGAGGATGAGTGATATTATAGACCACATCCGGTCCTTCCATTCCCTCGGCCACGAGACCTGCCGCTCGCAAATGCCGGAGGGCCTGAAATAAAGCTTGTTCCTCTTTGCCGCTTGCAGACCGAAGGATGTCGTAGGGGGATCCATCGCCTAGTACGGCTATTAAGTCGAGGACTGGCCGGTCGGCCACCGATAGTCGCCCTAGACGGTCCAGAATGAGGCGTCTAACGGTGGGAGGCAAGGTGATTGCCCCTTCGGTGTCGAGCCTCCAGCCATCATCGCCCACGACAAGGCCGCCGGAATCAATTAGCGAGCCTACCAGCGCCTCGACAAACAGCGGCCTGCCGCCTGACCGCGCGTCGAGAAGTGTTGACAGACCGCCTGGCGGCTCTCCTTCGAGAATGCCCCTGACCAGCTTGTCTACCAGTTCCGGTTCCAGCCGAGGAACAACCATCTGTTCGGCCAGCCCGTCTCGTTCCAGCGACACAACCAACGCCTGGAGGCCAAGAGAGGTATCTAAGGAATGGGCGCCGATAGCGACGAGAAGTAGCACCGGTTGATCGGCCAGGCCACGAACGAGGTGATGCAGCAGGTCGATGGTTGCTGGATCGGCCCATTGCATGTCATCCAGGAAGAAGGCAACTGGTGTCTCCTGTGCAAGTCGCTCTAATAGACGCAGCATCGCCTCGAAAAGACGGGTCTTCTCCAAGGCCGGATCGCCAAGAGCCTCCGGGAAAGACAGTGGTGGAAGTGGAAGGTCACTCAATAGGCGACCTAATTCCGGCAGGCCGCTCACCAGAGCTGCCAAGCGGGCAGAATCGAAACTGCGCAACAATGGGCGAAAGGCGTCGATGAACGGTGCGTAGGCCAGCCCGGTCTCCAGTGGATAAGCGCGCCCTTCCAGCACTCTGAATCCGCGTCGGTTTGCCAGTGCAAGGGCCTCTCGTGCCAGACGGGTCTTGCCGATGCCTGGCTCGCCGGTCAGAAGAATCATGCTGCCCAGGCCTTCGGCGGCAAGGGACAACGCCTCGCCCAAGTGGCTGAGTTCGTGAACCCGCCCGACGAAAGGCGATGTTGATCTTGTACCAGCGGCTCTTCTTCGCGGTGCGGGGCCAAACTCGCGGTCTAAGTGGCGCTTGTCCATTCTCAACATTCCTCTAACCAAGAGCGGTGTCTCGTACCCGGCATAGTCGCCATCGGTGATCGGCCCATTATACTCAATTTCGTACGCGGTGTGACCAGTAGTGTGCGGCAGATACCAGTAAAATCATGAATCTGAGTCAAATTGGGAGGTGGGTTTGCCCCACCTCCCTCGCTGGCTATCTTGCCCGCTGCGTGGACGTCGTCACTAGGCGATTCTGGCACCAGTACCTACTGGCAGAACAAAGCCGGCGGATTCGGCCCGAGGTCGAAGCCGAGCCCCGGCGTGCCTCCACTAGTGATTCGCCTCTCGTGCTCGCGGAACTCAGCCCAATCGCCGGCGCGGCCGGGCCCTACGGCCGCTTTCCACGCCCGCATGTGAGCTTCGAAGTTCCGGTCAACGGCTACCATCGCGTCATAGTTGCCGGTCGTACTTAAGGCGCACTTGAAGGCTGCCTGCACGGTGGAACCCGGCGGAATGATCGGGAGGGTGATGAAAGAGCGATTGATGCTGTTTCGATTCACGCTTACTGTCGGCGCGGGGGTCAGCACCGGTGTTCCCCCCTGCTGCCCGTCCATGCCGGTGATGGTCACTCGAATGCGATGGCCAGCGGAGAAGATGTACGAAGTGGGGATCATGTCGATGGCCAAATCTACAGACCTTCCGTCAGGCAGGGCGGCCACATCCTCCCCATAGCTCCGGTGCCAGGGCATGCCAAAGTAGTTGTAGGGAGGGTTGGCGGTGGCCCTTTGGGACGCCCTTAGCTGCCCTCTGGTGACGTATGTGGAGACGCCTTTTTGGTCCACATCCTCGAGGAGAACGAAGAAATCGCCATCTTTGGCGGTGGAGGAGACCGATAGATTGACCAGCGGGTGGCCTGTTACCTCCGTGTCAGAAGCCAAGGGTGGCGTGGTGTAAGTTAGCGCTTTCTCGTCGAACTTGGAGTTATCGGCGGGAGTGGCCTTGGGGTCGTTCGATGGATTGGTTGCCACGGAGGTCAGGCCGTATTCCACCGTGTAGTCATCCTTGCCTGTTGCCGCTGTGGGAGCGCTTGCGCTCAAAGTGCCGTCGTTCACCGATTTCACGCTTCCCGCAGGGCCGGCACTGAAGTAGTAATCGGTTCGCTTTTCGTTAGGTAGTGGCCACTGCCAGGCCCCAAGCCATTCTCTCCCCTGGCGTTGGTGCGAGCTTGGCGTGGAGTATTGGATGGGGGGTTCAGACATTATGCCGTTGTCGATGCCCTTCAGCCAGTAGTCAAAGAAGCGCAGCGTCTCGGTACTCCAGAGCTCCCATTCGGCGGGCGTGACAACGCCGCCACTTCCCCAAGGGCCGATGAGGATCTTCCTCGGGTTACTGACATTGGTATACCAGGCAAGCTGATCGAGAACCATGTTGGCAAACCAGCCAACCCGGTGGTAGATAGCAACACCGGAGGCCTGAAGTCCCCTCAGGTAGTCGCCACCGCTGCGGTCCACCCAGGGTGCGCTCACAGTAGCTGTGTCCCAGCTATTCCTGAACGGCAGGTTGTCTCTGCCAGCGGCGTAGTAACTATTGCCCTTGTGTTGCCTCAGAGCTTCGGCCAGCATCGAGCCGTCCATGTCTTCGTCGACAGGAGCGTTCGTAGCGCCTGTGTCCAGCCCCGTGATCATCTGGGCATATCCCTCGAAGTAGCTCGCGTAGATGCCACCTTTGTAGACGACCCAGTACCAGTCGAACGGCGACACTTCAGGAACGATAGCCTTCAGATGGGGCGGCGCCGTGCTGGCGATGGTCAGCTGCAGTCGGCCCTCATAGGACACGCCGAACATGCCGATCTTGCCGTCGCTCCAGGATTGGCCGGCCAGCCATTCGGTGATATCGTAGCCATCCCAGTTATCGATGGGATCGCTGAACTCGTTGAGGGCGCCGTAGGAAGCGCCGGTACCGCGCATATCTACAGAGACGACGATATAACCATATTTCACCAGTTTCTGGGCGGCGGGACTGTCAATGGTGGAGGTCCTGAGCTGGCCGTTCACCACCGTCGCTCGCCCGTACCGTTTGGGCATCCAGGCTACCGGCAGTGGTTGACCATGAAGTGCCCCGCCCTTGGTCGGACGGAAGATATCCATGGCCAGTTTCGTCCCATCACGAACCGTCACATACTGAGAGTTGCGCTGCCAGCCATCGAAACTCTCCTGCGTGTAACCGCTGTATTGGCCGACTTTCGATACACGTTCATCTGCATGCACCGTGACGGATCCCATCGGCAAAATCATCTGTGAGATCAGCAGCATGAGACCAATGACCAGAGACAACCTCTTCTTCAACCGTACCATTTCATCCTCCTCTTTGTGCGCTACCCTAGCCCAGCAGTCTTATGGTAGCGCTTGTACAAGTATACCCCTTATTGGTTGAGTTTGCTAGTTCTGTTTACTCCTTTCACCACGGGAGGCTGTTTTCTGATTCATTGTTGTACCTTCTCTCAGGAGCTTGGCCTTCAGGCTCTCGACACGGACCTGAGTTGGTGAAGCACCGGACTGGGATGGACTTATTCTGTAGTATGCGAGGGAGGTGGGGCAAACCCACCTCCCAAGTTGCTGTGTTATGCTAGTGGCCGGGTCTTCGGCAAGAAACCACGGCGGCGCCAGATCTTACTGGCAGAACATGGCCGGCGGATTCGGTCCGAGGTCCAAGCCACTTCCGGCGGCGCCTGCACCGGTAATGCGCTTTTCGTGCTCCCGGAACTCAGTCCAGTCGCCGGCGCGGCTGGAACCGGCTGCCGCTTGCCACGCCCGCACGTGAGCATCAAAGTTCCGGTCGAGCGCCGCCATCGTGGCGTAGTTGCCTGTGGCACTTACTGTGCATTTGGCTGCTGCTGGTGCCGATCCTGGCGGTATGATCGGGAGGGTGATCGAAGACGCGTTAATGCTGTTACGATAAACGCTCACGGTCGGCGCGGGGACGATAACGGGTGTCCCGCCTGTATCCTCGTCGGCGCCAGTGATTGTTACCCGAATGCGATGGCCGGCGCGGAAGATGTACGAAGTGGGCAGTAGGTCAATGGCCACTTCCACTGCCTGACCGCCGGGAAGATCCATCAGGTCTTCCTTATTGCTTCGATGCCAGGGCAATCCGAAGTAGCTATAGGGTGGAGTGGAGATGGCGCGATGGGACGCCCTCAACTGCCCTCTGCTGACGACTGTGGATACGCCTTTTTCATCGACATCGCGCAGGAAGACGAAGAAATCGCTATCCTTGGCCGTCGAGGTGGCCCAGAGGCGGACCAGAGAGTGCCCCGTGACCTCTGTGTCCGAAGCCAGAGGCTGAGTGGTATAGGTGAGTCCTTTCTCGTCAAAGTTGGAAACGTCTAAGGGCATGGCGTTGGGATCGCCGGGTGGATTAGTTTCTGCCGAGCGGACCGTATAGTCCACCTTGTAATCATCCTTGGTGGTAGCCGCTATGGGTGCGATTGTGCTCAAGAGGCCGTCGTTCACCGATTTCACGGTACCCGATGTTCCGGCACCGAAGTAGTAGTCGGTGCGTTTTTCATTTGGCAGCGGCCACTGCCAGGCGCCAAGCCAATCCCGCCCCTT
>JAUSEJ010000383.1 GCA_030650265.1 Dehalococcoidia bacterium
CCCGATCAACCCATCCCCGTGCCGCCGAACCATCAGCCATTATCCCGCTGTTTGAGGCCCGTGGCGTTTCCACGATGGCGGCCCCAGACGTTCAATCGGCATTGAGGAAAGCGAAAAGAATCGCCAGGCCCGGCGACCTGATTCTCGCCACCGGCTCGCTGTTCGTCGTCGCCGAGGTCCTCGCAGTTTACAGCGAGGCCGCCGGTGAAGGCGGACTCAATTAACCCATATCCTGGCAACCACTGGCAGGAGAGACTGCTAAACTGCCACGAGGTCTACCAACGGGACATCGAGTAGAGCGACCACCAGCACCTCATCCATTAGCTCGACCGGCACAAAGGTAAGCTCGCGCTTTACGTCGGCGGGAACTTCGGCCAGGTCCTTCACACACTTCTTGGGCAAAACAAAGGTCTTTATTCCCGCTCGATGCGCGGCCAAGATCTTCTCCTTTAGCCCCCCTACGGGCAAGACGTGTCCCCTCAGCGTAATCTCGCCGGTCATGGCCACATCTCTGTGAATGGGCCTCTTGGTAAGCGCCGAAATCAGCGCCGTCGCCATAGTGATGCCCGCCGATGGCCCATCTTTGGGAATCGCCCCGGCCGGCACGTGCACATGTATATCGGTCTCGTCGAAGATGCGCGGCTTCAGCCCCAGTTCCTTGGCCCGCGAGCGCGTGTAGCTCAATGCCGCCTGGGCTGATTCACGCATGACGTCGCCCAGTCGACCCGTGAGGGTAAGGTTGCCCTTGCCCTCCATGATTGTTACCTCGACGCTCATCACGTCTCCACCCATGGCGGTCCAGGCCACACCGGTGGCCACCCCAACTTCGTCCTTCTCTTCAGCAACGCCCCAGTGGAACTTCTGCGGCCCAAGGTACTTCTCCAGAGACTGCGCCGTGATCACTCTTGGCGCCTTTTCCTCCTCGGCGACAAGACGGGCCACCTTGCGGCAGATCGAGCCGATCTCACGCTCAAGGTTTCGTACTCCCGCTTCACGCGTGTATTCCCGGATTACTCGACGCAGCGCCCCCTCGGAAAAGCGAAGCTGCGGCAGGCTCAACCCATGATCGCTCACCTGCTTGGGGACCAGGAATTGCTCGGCTATCCTTACCTTCTCTTCCTCCACGTATCCCGGCAGCTCGATCACTTCCATGCGATCCTGGAGCGCTGGCGGGACGGGATCGAGAATGTTCGCCGTCGTGATGAACATCACCTTGGACAGGTCAAAAGAAACGTCAAGATAGTGATCGCTGAAGGCATGGTTCTGCTCCGGGTCCAGCACCTCTAAGAGGGCTGAAGAAGGGTCACCCCGAAAGTCCATCCCAATCTTATCGATCTCGTCGAGCATAAAGAGGGGATTGACGGTGCCGGCCGCCCGCATGGTCTGGATAATCCGGCCTGGCAGAGCACTAACATATGTACGCCGGTGCCCGCGTATCTCGGCTTCGTCACGAACGCCGCCAAGGCTAAGGCGAACGAACTTACGTCCCAGCGCCAGGGCTATCGAACGGCCCAGGCTGGTCTTGCCCACCCCTGGTGGTCCGACAAAGCAGAGGATCGGACTTCGTAAATGGCTCGTAGTTAACTTACGCACGGCAATATACTCGAGGATTCTCTCCTTGACTTTCTGCAACCCATAGTGGTGCAAGTCAAGCACCTTTGCTGCCTGCTTTATGTCGAGATTATCATCTGTAGCCGTCTTCCATGGTAGGCTGACCAGCCAGTCAAGATAGGTTCTCACGACAGAAACCTCTGGCGAAGCCTGCGGCATAATCTGCAGCCTTTGGATCTCCGCCTCGGCCTTCTTGGCTACTTCCTCCGGCATGCCGGCCTCGCCGATCTTGGTCCGCAACTCTTCGATTTCTCGCGCTTGAGGATCGGTATCGCCCAGTTCCTTCTGGATGGCCTTCATCTGCTCCCGCAGGAAGAACTCACGCTGGGACTTGTCAACTACCTCTTGCACTTGGGAGTTGATCTTGTTCTGTAACTCGAGCACATCCAGTTCTTTGGCAAGGATGACGCTGATCTTCTGCAGTCGCTCTTCCGGCTCCAAAGTCTCCAGTATTTCCTGACGCTGCGGAACCGTAAGGTCCAATTGCGACGCGATGAGATCGGCCAGCCAACCTGGCTCGTCAACATTCATCGCCGCCACGTAGGCATCCTCCGGGAGGGAGCGAGAGAACTTAACAACCCTCTCGAAGAGCGCCAGAACTGCCCGCATAAGGGCCTCTACCGCCAGTAGTTTGCCAGAAGGCTCCTCGATTGGGACGGCGATCGCCCTGAAGAATGGCTCGCTTTGGGTGACCTCGGTCAAAATAAGACGGCGCTGGCCCTGCACAAAAACGCTGCTCATGCCGTCTGGCATTTTTAGCACCCGCCCGATCACAGCCTCCGTGCCAATGGTGTAAAGATCATCGCCCGTAATGTCGGACTTCTCCGGGATGCGCTGAGCGACCACGACGATGGTGCGGTCGTTCGCCATAGCGTGTTCGACCGCCCTGAGTGATTTCTCTCTCCCGACAAGTAGGGGCGTGAAGATGTGAGGGAAAAGCACCGTGTCTCTTACTGTTAGTAGCGGTAAGTCGAGAGCCTGTGCAGCCTCGACCTTCTTTCTTTTTCTAGGCATCGATTAGTTTCCTCCGTCTGCCTATCGTTATACCATATTGCGCTTGAACCGTCCACATTGCGCTTGACCCGTCCACTTCCACTCAAGCTGCCGCCCATGCGGAGAACGTCAAGACCGGGCAGGAAAGTGGCGCCGTCGGGGGGCCAGGTTCGAGCAATCTGCTTCACTTCGCTCAAGCATGCGTCTGACTAATTGCTTGGCAGCTTAAAGTCTTTGCCGATGATAACGCGAATATCGAAGGCGCTCTCCGGCTCGTTGTTCCATTGAATGCTCCCCTCGGGAATGGAAAGCCAGGACGCAAGCTGCTGGGTAGTATATTTCTTATCTTTGTAAGAGATAATGGTAGTCTTCTGGGTATCCACCTGTTCGCTTGAAGCATCCACCTCCACGTTGGCGACGCCCTTGCCCTTCAGGACCTGGGCAAGGCTGGTTGCCAGGCCAGACGTGCGAGTGCCGTTTTGCACCACTACCTTAGCAGCCTGTTCCTTTAACCTGGGATCGAAGAAGACCTCGGCCACGATCTTGGCTATCTCTGAGCGCACAGGCAAGAGAATGTCCCCGGCCGCCTCAGTGGTCATACTGGTTACCGCCGGATACTCGATTGTGCGCATCGTCAAGGTACTGGTATCCACGTCTTTGCCCAGCCTCGCCAGAGCCAGCATCTCGGTAGGACTGAGATCGGTCTGCACTGAATCCTTGAAATCGATGATCAGTTGCGGGAGCTTTGGCAGAAG
>JAUSEJ010000387.1 GCA_030650265.1 Dehalococcoidia bacterium
ATTGAATCTCCCTTCGGCCAGAAATACGATCATGGAGGTCGGTGCAGCCCTTTATGAGGGACAATCCTACACAGACCTCCTCATCCTACAGACAAACCGGGCACAGGGTGGTATAATTGCTATTGTGGCGGTGTGCACTGAAACTCGGGCGGGTTTCAAACCCGCCTTACGAATCTGAAGGACCAGACTTCCTGCAAACCGCTAGAGTGGACGATAGAGCAGTCCAGGATTGCTTTTTTTGATAGCGCCGCTAATTTCGCAACTGCAGTCGGAAGGCGCCGGGGCAGTGAACCGGAAAGGAGAGCAACGCCACTATGCTCCGAGTGTTTATTGCTGACGATTCCGCGCTGATACGAGACAGGCTAAAGGGGATGCTAGCCGAGCAGGGCGGCATTGAAATCGTCGGCTGGGCTGAAAACGCCGTGCAGGCTATTCCGGCGATCCGGCGGCTGGACCCCGATGTCGTCATCCTCGATATTCGCATGACTGCAGGCGACGGAATGCCCGTCCTGAAGGATATCAAGTCCTCCCAACCGGACCGCGTGGTGATTGTTCTCACCGCCTTCCCCAGTCCGCACCATCGCGAGGCCTACCTGGCGGCTGGAGCGGATTACTTCTTGGACAAAACCAGGGACATTCTGAAGATGACCGAACTGCTCAGCGAACTCGCACAACGAGGTAGAGTGGCAGCAGATGGGCAGCACTGAATTAACGGACTCAAAACACGTCCTGGTATTCACCCTCGAAGATCGGCAATTTGCCGTGAGTCTGACGGCGGTGGAATTGAAAGCCATGAAAGATCGGGGCGCTATAACTATTGCCCAGGATGAAGCAAGTTCCGTCGTGCACGGCATGCCCGGCGAGGCGATCAAACTCGGCGCCGCCACGTACGTCCTTGCCCCACAAGGCATTGCCGCCATGTTGACCAGCTTGACGACCAGGCCGGATGGGAGGTCTCGATGAATAACCAGATAGATTCGGACGAAGAAATGGTTGAAATACTCATCGCTGAGGACAGCCCCACGCAGGCTGAGCGGCTGCGCTATCTCCTGGAGCAGCATCGTTATCGCGTTGTGCTGGCCAACGATGGCAGACAAGCTATTGCCCTTCTGGGCGCACACAGACCGGCGCTGGTCATTAGCGACATCGTAATGCCGGGAATGAGCGGCTACGAGCTCTGCCAATGGATCAAAGCGAACGAGAATAACGGTGACATTCCCGTCATTCTGCTTACGTCCCTCTCCGACCCGGAGGATGTGATCGAGGGCATTGCCTGCGGCGCCGACAGTTTCGTGACCAAACCCTACAGCGACGCCTACCTGCTCTCGCACGTCGCCGAGACCCTAGACAATAGGACAGGTTTACCAAAGGACGAGCGCCAGAGCGTGGAGGTAGAGATCATTGTTGCAGGGAAGCAGCTTTCGATCACCGCCAAGCCGCAGCAAATGATTACCCTGCTGACTTCCACTTATCGCGCGGCGGTCCATAGAAACTACGAACTGGTGCAGGCGCAGAATGAGTTGAGTTCCTTGAACGAGCGTCTGGAGGAACTGGTAGAGGAAAGAACGGCGGCGCTTACGTCCGAGAATGCCGAGCGCAGGCGCGCGGAGGAAGCTTTGCGCCAAAGCAATGATTTCAATAACATTCTCCTTCAGACCCATCCCTTGAGAATCGACATCGTGAGCAAAGACGGTCATGTGTTATTCTTGAGTCCGCCGCTGCAAGAACTTCTCGGCGAGGAGGCGCTGGGCGCCCGCTGCTGGGAATTGTACAAAGATGACGGGCAACAATGCCCAAACTGTCCCCTTCGTCTACCCATCGAGGTGGGGAAAACAAACGTCATCGAAGCTTCTGGCATACTGAACGGTCGAGACTTCGAGATCAGTTACACTGGAATGATCTTTCAGGGCGAGGAAGCAATAATGGAGGTCTTCTTCGACATCACCAGGCGCAACCAAATTGAGACAGAGCTTCGCCAGCGCCTGACAGAATTGGAAGCCGTGAAGAGAGTTTCGTCCGCCCTGCGCACCGCCCAAACTCTGGATGAAATGCTGCCGGATCTGCTGGACGAGACGTTAAAAGTGCTGGACGCGGAAGCCGGGTCTATCTGGCTGTACGAAGCAAACAGTGAAAGTCTAAGTCCAACGGTTAGCCGTGGTTGGTTTAGCCGTATTGACCATCTGCAACTCAAGTCTGGCGAAGGAATTTCGGGTATGGTCTTTGCTACAGGGGCGGCTCATCTCTCTCGTGAGTTCCTCCACGACCCGCTTGTCCATCCGACTCGCCACCATCAGATGCCTGCCGGCTGGGGCGGTGCTTGCGCGCCCATCAGATCGGCGCAGGCCAATATCGGCGTTTTGTTTGTTTCGGTCCAATTGCCGCGTGAACTGACGACTGGTGAGGTGCGCCTCATAACCATGCTCACCGACATCGCCGGAAACGCTATCCAGCGCACCCGTTTGCATACGCAGACCGAGCAGCGCCTGAGGCAGGTTCAGGCCTTACATACGATTGATACTGCCATCACCAGTAGGTCAGACCTACCTGAGACACTGGCGATCTTCCTGCAACAAGCTCTGACGTCGTTGCATGTTGATGCACTATCCGTCCTGCTATTGAACTCATACACGGGAATGCTAGAATATGCCGCGGGGCGGGGCTTTCACACGCGCGGCATCGAAGGGTCGCGCCTCCGCCTGGGCGCTGGTTACGCCGGCCGCGCCGCGCTCGAAAAGCGCACTGTCCACCTCGCCGACCTGCGCGCTGCCGGCGACTCGTACGAACGCGCCGGACTGCTCGCCGGCGAGAACTTTGCCTCCTACTACGGCGTCCCCCTCATAGCCAAAGGAGAGGTGAAAGGCGTTCTGGATATCTTCCACCGCTCCCCACTCGATGGCGATGGGGAATGGCTGGACTTGTTGGAGACGATGGCAGCTCAGGCCGCCATCGCCATCGACAATGCCGCACTGTACAGCGGCCTCCAGTGCGCGAATACCGAATTGGCGGCGGCTTACGACATGACCATTCAGGGCTGGGCTCGCGCCCTCGACCTACGCGACAAGGAGACCGAGGGACACTCGACGCGCGTCGCAACTATGACAGTTGAAATGGCACGCGCCATGGGAATTGGCAACGAAGACATCAAGCATGTGCGGTGGGGCGCACAGTTACACGATATCGGCAAGATGGGCATCCCGGATACTATCCTGCTCAAACCTGGGCCGCTGACGGACGCGGAGTGGGTGGTGATGCGCAAACACCCGGTCTTTGCACACGAAATGCTAGCCGGAATCGAATACCTGCAATTGTCGTTGGACATCCCCTACAATCATCACGAGAAATGGGACGGCTCCGGCTATCCGCGTGGCCTGAAGGGCGAAGAAATCCCCCTGGTGGCCCGGATCTTCGCCGTGGTAGACGTGTACGATGCCCTGACCTCTGACCGTCCATATAGAGCCGCCTGGTCTAAAGACAAAGCCCTCGAACACATTCGTGAGCAATCGGGAAAGCATTTCGATCCTAAGGTCGTTGAGGTGTTTTGGCAGGTGGCGCTGCCGGAACTAAAACAAACTTAGTTGCCGAGCAATCGGACTGATCCGACGCGATCGGACTGATTGGTCCGATCGCGTCGCACTCGAGATTGGGAAGGAATAATTGGAAAAAGCAAAACTCCCGCGGGGGATGATTCAGGTCTATACGGGTGACGGCAAAGGCAAGACTACGGCTGCCTTCGGCGTGGCTATGCGGGCAGCCGGTCATGGCCTCAAGGTCTACGTCGTCCAGTTCATGAAGGAAATGGAGTATGGCGAGGTCAAAGCGGCAGCGGCTCACGCCAGGTTAATAACCATCCGCCAATGCGGTCGGGCCGGCCATGTGAACCTTGGCCAGCCCGACCAGATTGATAAAGATTTGGCCGCAAATGCCCTCGCCCTGGCGGGAGAGATTATCGCCGGAGGAGAATACGACCTGGTCATCCTCGACGAGATCAACCTTGCTCTTGGCTGCGGCCTTCTGCCAATCGCTGATGTCCTCGCCGTTCTCCGGGCCAAACCAGAATCGGTCGAACTGATTCTGACCGGACGGCAAGCCCCGGCGGAATTGCTGGAGGTCGCCGATCTGGTTACCGAGATGCGGGAGGTCAAACACTACTTCAGGCAGGGCGTGTTAAGCAGGCCCGGCATCGACGTCTGAGAACACTGCCTGGATTAACTGTCAAGTATTCTCTCTACGGCCGTGTAGGGATCTATCTTGCGCTCGGCGAGCGCCAATTGCATCTCTGCCAACTTGTCTCTGGCCGAATCACGTTCGAGTAGCCGCTTGATCATCTCCTCCCGCAGGGCCACAAGCAACTCATCTTTCGCTCGCTGCAAACGGTCGTCACGTATCTTCCCGGATGTCTGTATATACTGCCAGTGGCCCTGTATGGCCTCCACCACCTCTTCGATGCCCTCAGCCCGCACTGCCACGGTTTTGAGAATAGGGACCTTCCACCCGCTATGGGCTCCCATTGAGAGCATCATTTCGAGTTCAAGAACCAGTCTATCTGACCCCTCCCTATCGGCCTTGTTGACTACGAAGACGTCAGCGATCTCAAGCACCCCGGCTTTAATGGCCTGGATCTCATCGCCCAATCCTGGCACGCCTACCACCACCGTCGTATGGGCCGCTTTCGCGATATCCACCTCGTCCTGACCGACTCCCACCGTCTCGACGATGACCACTTCCCTGCCAATAGCATCAAGGACCGTTATCACCTCGCCGGTGGTCCTGGCTAGACCTCCCAGAGCCCCGCGCGTTGCCATGCTACGAATGAAGATGCCAGGGTCACCTGTGAGGTCGCGCATCCGGATCCGGTCACCCAGAATGGCGCCCCCGGTAATGGCGCTGGAGGGGTCCACGGCGATAATCCCGAGAGTCTTTCCCATCGCCCGGTAGGCTTTTGCCAACTGATTGACCAATGTACTCTTGCCGGCGCCGGGCGAGCCTGTAACGCCAATGACCTGGGCCTTACCTGATAG